>NZ_JAVAJJ010000006.1:0-286909 GCF_052112305.1 Pseudomonas sp. QLc11A | reverse complement strand
CCACTTGCGCTTTCGATCTCTCGTCAGCGGGAGGCGAATTCTACAGCGTTACTCGCTGCTGTCAACACCTCTTTTTCAACTTCCCTGGCGCTTCGATAAACTGAAGCAACCTGCTGCCGAAAACTGCGTAACTCTTTGTTTACAAAGAAGTTTTCCGTTTCGACTGCGCCAGAAGTGGGGCGAATTATAGACATCTGAAATCTACCGTCAAGCTCTGTTTTTGCTTTTCTATCAACAACTCGCAGAAAGCGCTAAAACGCCGGGTTTGTAGCCTATATAGAGAAGCAAAAGCGCCTCCCTATATAGAGGAGAGCAATCAAAGCACGCCAGACGCCTTGAGCGCAGACACCGAGCCTGCATCCAGCCCCAAGACCCGCTGCAATACCTCCAGCGTATGCTCACCCAGCAAAGGTGGCGCAAACCGGTACTCCACCGGGGTTTCGGACAGACGAATAGGGCTCGCCACCTGAGGCACCATTCCCGCCAGCGCATGCGGCAGCTCGATGGCCAAGCCGCGTGCCTTGACCTGAGGATCGGCAAACATCTGCGCCAGGTCATTGATAGGCCCGCATGGCACGCCCGCCTGCTCCAGCTGCGCCACCCATTCAGCGGTGGTCTTGAACACCGTTGCCTGGCGGATCAGCGGAATCAGCAGCGCACGGTTCGCCACCCGCAGCTTGTTGGTGGCAAAACGCGGATCGTCCGCCCACTGCGGCTGCCCGGCCACTTCCGCGAACTTGCGGAACTGCCCGTCGTTCCCGACAGTAAGGATGAAATCGCCGTCCGCCGTAGGAAAATCCTGATAGGGCACAATGTTCGGATGAGCATTACCCAAGCGTTTAGGCGCATTGCCTGTCGTCAGGTAGTTCATGGCCTGGTTGGCCAGACAGGCCACCTGCACGTCCAGCAGCGCCATGTCGATATGCTGACCACCGCCGTCGTGATCCCGATGCGCCAGCGCAGCCAGGATCGCCACGGTCGAGTAGAGCCCGGTCAGGATGTCCGTCAGTGCCACGCCAACCTTCACCGGCCCCGCACCTTCTTCGCCTTCAGGTCGCCCCGTGAGGCTCATGAGACCGCCCAGCCCCTGGATCATGAAGTCATAACCCGCACGCTTGGCGTAAGGACCGGTCTGGCCAAACCCGGTGATCGAGCAATAGATCAGGTCCGGATTGATCGCCTTCAGCGATTCATAGTCCAGGCCATAGGCCGCCAGACCACCAACCTTGAAGTTTTCGATCAGGATGTCCGACTTCGCCGCCAGCTCACGCACCAGCTTCTGCCCTTCGGGGCGAGTGAAGTCGATGGTGACCGATTGCTTGTTGCGGTTGGCCGACAGGTAATAGGCAGCCTCGCTGGTGTTTTCCCCATAAGCGTCTTTAAGGAACGGTGGCCCCCAGGCGCGCGTGTCATCACCGTTACCGGGGCGCTCGACCTTGACCACTTCAGCGCCGAGGTCGGCCAGGATCTGCCCGGCCCAAGGCCCGGCCAGCACCCGCGATAAATCCAGTACCCGTAGATGCGATAGCGCGCCCATGGACGTCCTCCTGTTAATAGAACGCCTGGATGCCGGTTTGCGCACGACCGAGGATCAGTGCATGGACGTCGTGCGTACCTTCATAGGTATTCACCACTTCCAGGTTCACCAGGTGGCGAGCAACGCCGAACTCATCGGAGATACCATTGCCGCCCAACATATCGCGAGCCATGCGCGCGATGTCCAGGGACTTGCCGCAAGAGTTGCGCTTCATCATCGAAGTGATTTCGACCGCCGCAGTGCCTTCATCCTTCATACGACCCAGACGCAGGCAGCCTTGCAGCGCCATGGTGATTTCGGTCTGCATGTCGGCCAGTTTCTTCTGGATCAACTGAGTGGCTGCCAATGGACGGCCGAACTGTTGACGATCCAGGGTGTACTGGCGAGCGGTGTGCCAGCAGAACTCGGCCGCACCCAGTGCGCCCCAGGAGATGCCGTAACGTGCCGAGTTGAGGCAGGTGAAAGGACCTTTCAGGCCACGGACATCCGGGAAGATGTTCTCTTCCGGCACGAACACGTTGTCCATCACGATTTCACCGGTGATCGATGCCCGCAGGCCAACCTTGCCGTGAATCGCCGGAGCGCTCAGGCCTTTCCAGCCTTTCTCCAGAACGAAGCCGCGAATGTCGCCGGCATCATCCTTGCCCCAGACCACGAACACGTCGGCAATCGGGCTGTTGGTGATCCACATCTTGCTGCCGGTGAGGCTGTAGCCGCCTTCCACTTTGCGCGCACGAGTGATCATCGCGCCCGGGTCGGAACCGTGGTTAGGCTCGGTCAGACCGAAGCAGCCGATCCACTCGCCCGAGGCCAGTTTCGGCAGGTACTTCTGCTTCTGCGCTTCGGTACCGAACTCATTGATCGGCACCATCACCAGCGAGGACTGAACACTCATCATCGAGCGATAACCGGAGTCGATACGCTCGACTTCACGGGCGATCAGGCCATAGCTGACGTAGTTCAGGCCGCTGCCACCGTACTGCTCGGGGATGGTTGCACCCAACAGACCCACTTCGCCCATTTCGCGGAAGATCGCCGGATCGGTCTTCTCATGGCGGAAAGCTTCAAGAATGCGCGGCGCCAGGCTCTGCTGAGCGAACTGCGCAGCCGTGTCGCGAATCATGCGTTCTTCTTCAGTGAGCTGTTGATCCAGCAGCAGGGGATCGATCCAGTTGAAGCTAGCTTTACCGCCCATGAGTGTGTCCTCTCGAATCGGGTCAAATAACGTGGAGTGATCCTAGGCCTGGATCGGCGCTACGGCAAACGAGGATTTCGCATACTGTTGTGCTAATTTCTCACTCCGAAACGTCGCAAAAGAGCTTTTATGCGATGTATTAGTGAGGTTGACGTACATGCGCAGGAAGATACCCAGCACCACCGCCCTGATCAGCTTCGAGGCCGCGGCGCGCCATGAAAGCTTCACCAAGGCCGCCCAGGAGCTTTCGCTGACCCAGGGGGCGATCTGCCGACAGATCGCCAGCCTTGAAGAGTTCCTCAGCGTAGAACTGTTCCGACGTTCGCGGCGTGGAGTGAAGCTGACGGAGGCCGGGCTTTCCTACAGCCGCCGGATCGCCACTCAACTTGATGCGGTTGAGCGCGACACCTTGTCCGTGATGGGCCAGCAGGGCACCAACGTAATCGAATTGGCCGTGGTGCCGACCTTCGGCACCCAATGGCTGCTGCCACGACTCAAGGATTTCCAGCACAAGCACCCGGAAGTGACGGTCAACCTGACCAACCGCACACGCCCGTTCCTGTTCGCCGACACGGATTTCGATGCCGCGATCTACTTCGGCGACGCGGATTGGTCGGGTACAGAATCCCACAGGCTGATGGGTGAAAATCCGATGCCCGTTTGCAGCCCCAACCTGCTCGGAAACAACAACAGCCTTACGCCCGGCGAAATCGCCGATTTGCCCCTGCTGCAACAAACCACCCGTCCTTATGCCTGGCGCCAGTGGTTCGATTCCCAACACCTGAATGTCCCGCGAGACATGACAGGCCCCCGCTACGAGCTATTCTCCATGCTCGCCCAAGCGGCCATGCATGACATGGGCATTGCCCTGATTCCGCCGTTCCTGATTCAAAGGGAGTTGAAAGAAAAACGTCTGGTGATCGCCAACCCGCAAGCACTGTCCAGCATCAAGGCTTATTACCTGATGATTCCTGAGCGAAAGGTCGAATCCGCGTCTTTAAGGGCATTTCGTGACTGGCTGGTAAACCAGGCGCACAGCTACAGCCTAGAGGAGTAAAGGCTTCTCCACGTTACCTGACCCCGTAGTCAGCAAAAACAAAGCCCTACAGATATACGGATTTGTCGCATAACAGCAAACTGTATCGAAAAGTCGTACAAACGTCCCACAAGCGCCAGATCACGCGGCTTTGGGCCACTATTTCGAGGCGATGCCGCATCATTCATACGGCCGATGTATAAATTCTTCAATTTCGGCCAGAATCCTTGTAAAGCACGGTTTGCAAGGGATCGAGCCGGTTGGTTGCGACATTCGGTCACGGGGTGACTTGTAGTTAATTTTCCGTCACCCGTCATAATCCCTTGAAGGGCACAAAGTTCGCCTGCAAAATGCCGCGCCCCGCCCTGATTTGGCGGGATCGTGCTGATCGGCCGCCCCAGCCGCACCATCCGTAGTGCATGGGTTTACTCAATAAGATCACGCAGGAGATTTGACGTGCACATTGGTGTTCCTCTCGAAACCCAGACCGGTGAAACACGGGTTGCTGCAACCCCGGAAACCATCAAGAAGCTGATCAGCCAGGGTCATAAGGTCACTGTACAAAGCGGCGCCGGCGTTAATGCCAGCGTTGTCGACAGTGCCTATGAAGCGGCAGGCGCAACCATTGGCAGCGCCAATGATGCGTTTGGAGCAGAGCTGATTTTGAAGGTGGTCGCCCCCAGCGACAGCGAGCTGGCGCTGATCAAAAGCGGCACCGTTGTGGTGGGTATGCTCAATCCGTTCAACAACGAAACCATCGCCAAGATGGCCGAGTGCGGCATTACCGCCTTCGCCCTGGAGGCTGCGCCACGCACCTCACGCGCCCAAAGCCTGGATGTGCTGTCGTCGCAAGCCAACATTGCCGGTTACAAGGCTGTCTTGCTGGCCGCTCACCATTACCCACGTTTCATGCCGATGCTGATGACGGCTGCGGGCACCGTAAAAGCGGCGCGCGTGCTGATCCTTGGTGCCGGTGTAGCCGGATTGCAGGCCATTGCCACGGCAAAACGCCTGGGTGCGGTGATCGAAGCCTCAGACGTGCGTCCTGCGGTGAAAGAGCAGATCGAATCCCTCGGCGCCAAGTTCGTCGACGTGCCTTACGAGACCGACGAAGAGCGTGAGTGCGCCGTTGGTGTCGGTGGTTACGCCCGGCCGATGCCGGCCAGCTGGATGCAGCGCCAGGCCGCGGCGGTACACGAGCGCGCCAAGCAGGCTGACATCGTCATTACCACGGCGCTGATTCCGGGCCGCAAGGCACCGACGCTGCTCAGCGCAGAAACCGTGGCACAGATGAAACCGGGCTCGGTAGTCATCGACCTCGCGGCAGCCCAGGGCGGTAACTGCCCGCTGACCGTGGCCGATCAGGTGGTGGTCGAAAATGGCGTGACCATCGTTGGCCCGACCAACCTGGCGGGCGCAGTGGCGGCCGATGCGTCGGCGCTGTACGCACGCAACCTGCTGGACTTCATGAAACTGTTGTTCGATAAAGAAGGACAACTGGTGATCAACCTTGAAGACGATATCGTCGCCGCGTGCCTGATGTGCCGCGACGGCCAGATCGTGCGCAAGAACGGCTGAGGATAAAAACAATGGAAGACATGCTGATCTCTCACGGTATCTACAACCTGATCATCTTCGTGCTGGCCATCTATGTCGGCTACCACGTGGTCTGGAACGTTACACCTGCACTGCACACGCCACTGATGGCTGTCACCAACGCCATCTCGGCCATCGTGATCGTCGGCGCCATGCTCGCCGCCGCCCTCACTGTGACCCCGCTGGGCAAGACCATGGGCACCCTGGCCGTTGCCCTGGCCGCCGTCAACGTCTTTGGTGGCTTCCTGGTCACCCGGCGCATGCTGGAAATGTTCAAGAAGAAAGCGGCCCCGGCAAAAGCTCCGGCCGCCAAGGCCGAAGCAGTCAAGGCTGAGGTGCAGCAAGCATGAGCATGAACCTGGTTACTTCCCTGTATTTGATCGCCTCGGTTTGCTTCATCCAGGCGCTCAAGGGCCTTTCGCATCCCACCACGTCGCGTCGCGGCAATCTGTTCGGCATGCTCGGCATGGGCTTGGCTATCCTCACCACGGTCGGCCTGATCTACAAGCTCGGTGCCGAACTGGCCCATGACGGTATCGTCTACGTGATCGTCGGCCTGCTGATCGGCGGCACTGCCGGTTCGATCATGGCCAAACGCGTTGAAATGACCAAGATGCCCGAACTGGTCGCCTTCATGCACAGCATGATCGGCCTGGCCGCGGTGTTCATTGCCATCGCGGCGGTCGTCGAGCCGCAGTCGCTGGGTATCGTTGCGCAGCTGGGTGACGCGATCCCGGCAGGTAACCGCCTGGAGCTGTTCCTCGGTGCCGCCATTGGTGCGATCACCTTCTCCGGTTCGGTCATCGCCTTCGGCAAGCTGTCGGGCAAGTACAAGTTCCGCCTGTTCCAGGGCGCACCGGTACAGTTCACCGGTCAACACAAGCTGAACCTGCTGCTGGGCGTGGCTACCCTGGGCCTGGGCATCACCTTCATGTTGACCGGCGACCTCAGCGCCTTCGCCTTGATGCTGGCCCTGGCCTTCATCATGGGTGTGCTGATCATCATCCCGATCGGTGGCGCGGACATGCCAGTGGTCGTGTCGATGCTCAACAGCTACTCCGGCTGGGCAGCGGCAGGTATCGGCTTCTCGCTGAACAACTCGATGCTGATCATCGCGGGTTCGCTGGTAGGTTCATCCGGTGCGATCCTCTCGTACATCATGTGCAAGGCGATGAACCGCTCCTTCTTTAATGTACTGCTCGGCGGTTTCGGCAATACAGCCGACGCAGGTCCGGCAGGCGCCAAGGAAGCCCGTCCGGTGAAATCCGGCTCGGCTGACGACGCGACTTTCCTGCTGACCAACGCCGACACCGTGATCATCGTTCCGGGCTATGGCCTGGCGGTAGCACGGGCGCAGCATGCGTTGAAGGAACTGACCGAGAAGCTGACCCATCGCGGCGTGACCGTGAAGTACGCGATCCACCCGGTTGCCGGTCGCATGCCGGGCCACATGAACGTGTTGCTGGCGGAGGCCGAGGTGCCTTACGACCAGGTGTTCGAGATGGAAGACATCAACTCCGAGTTCGGTCAGGCCGACGTGGTGCTGGTGTTGGGCGCCAACGACGTGGTCAACCCAGCCGCGAAGAACGATCCGAAATCGCCGATTGCCGGCATGCCGATCCTCGAAGCGTTCAAGGCCAAGACCATCATCGTCAACAAGCGTTCGATGGCCAGCGGCTATGCCGGCCTGGACAACGAACTGTTCTACCTGGACAAAACCATGATGGTGTTCGGTGACGCCAAAAAGGTCATCGAAGATATGGTAAAAGCCGTCGACTAATCCTCTGCGGTACACACAACGCCCCGACTCGTCGGGGCGTTTTTGTTTGCGCAAATCGTCGGACAAACTATTCTTTTGTTACCGATCCGGTAACGGTGTTTTGCTTGAAAGGCCCGGAATAGACGCCTCGATTGCGACCTTGGTAGCGGGACAGAAGTCGGCGCAATTCACTAGACTGCACGTCCTGCTACCTGTTGCCCGAGATAATAATCCATGTACCGTGACCGTATTCGCCTGCCTTCGTTGTTGGACAAAGTGATGAGCGCTGCCGACGCTGCCGCCCTGATTGAGGACGGCATGACCGTCGGCATGAGTGGTTTCACTCGCGCCGGCGAAGCCAAGGCCGTCCCCCAGGCGCTGGCCGAGCGCGCCAAGGTCACGCCGTTGAAGATCAGCCTGATGACCGGCGCAAGCCTGGGCAACGACCTCGACAAGCAGTTGACCGAAGCTGGCGTGCTGTCGCGGCGCATGCCGTTTCAGGTCGACAGCACCCTGCGCAAGGCGATCAACGCCGGCGAAGTCATGTTCATCGACCAGCACTTGTCGGAAACCGTGGAGCAGTTGCGCAACCAGCAATTGAAACTGCCGGACATTGCCGTGATTGAAGCCGTTGCGATCACCGAGCAAGGGCATATCGTGCCAACCACTTCGGTAGGCAACTCGGCCAGCTTCGCGATTTTCGCCAAGCACGTGATCGTCGAGATCAACATGGCACACAACCCGAACCTCGAAGGCCTGCACGACATCTATATCCCGACCTATCGCCCGACCCGCACCCCGATTCCATTGGTCAGTGTCGACGACCGCATTGGCAGCACCGCCATCCCGATTCCAGCGGAAAAAATCGTCGCCATCGTGGTCACCAATCAGGCTGACTCACCCTCCACGGTGCTGGCGCCAGACGCCGAGACCCAAGCTATTGCCGACCACCTGATCGACTTCTTCAAACAGGAAGTGGCCGCCGGACGCATGACCAACAAGCTCGGTCCGCTACAAGCCGGTATTGGTACCATCGCCAACTCGGTGATGTGTGGCCTGATCGACTCGCCGTTCGAAGACCTGACGATGTATTCCGAGGTGCTGCAGGACTCGACTTTCGACCTGATCGACGCCGGTAAGCTGAGCTTTGCTTCGGGCAGCTCGATCACCCTGTCGAGCCGGCGCAACGCCGATGTGTTCGGCAACCTGGAGCGTTACAAGGACAAGCTGGTCCTGCGCCCGCAGGAAATCTCCAACCACCCGGAAGTCGTGCGCCGCCTCGGCATCATCGGCATCAACACGGCGCTGGAGTTCGACATCTACGGCAACGTCAACTCCACTCACGTCTGCGGCACCCGGATGATGAACGGCATCGGTGGCTCGGGCGACTTCGCGCGCAACGCGCACCTGTCCGTGTTCGTGACCAAGTCGATCGCCAAGGGCGGTGCGATCTCCAGCGTGGTGCCGATGGTCAGCCATGTCGACCACACCGAACATGATGTCGACATCCTCGTGACCGAAGTGGGCCTGGCAGACTTGCGAGGCCTGGCGCCCCGGGAGCGTGCCCGGATCATCATCGACAAGTGCGTGCACCCGGATTACCGCCAGGCGCTGAATGATTACTTCACTGCAGCGTGCGCCATCGGCGGACACACCCCGCATATCCTGCGTGACGCACTCAGCTGGCACATAAACCTGGAAGAAACCGGGTACATGCTGAAGAAGTAATTGCTACAGATAGCAGCTGGTGCAAACACAGTTTCGCCAGCTTGCGCTTGCCACCCTCGCAATATGAAAAAAACTGTACTGCTGTACTGGTCATTTCCTACGGAAAATTCCTACTTCCTCGAGCAAAAACTGCAGTTTTGCACTCAAACAGTGCAGACAGGTACAGTTGCCTCAATTTCGACCAGTACACCCCCTATAAACAGTTAACTGAGCTCTCACAATACAGATGAACTGTATCTACAGAGACTAGGCAAACAAGAGGATCATGGGCACCAGTTAAACCACTACCTAATCCCGCCACAAGCGGAAGGATGACCACCATGGAACGTACACTCAGTTCCGATCTGTTCTTCGAAGACACTGCTGCAAAAACCCAGGCTTCCCTGCCTCTGCGCGTTATCGCCAACCTGATGTTGTGGCAGCGCCGCATTACCAGCCGCCATCAACTGGCTCGCCTGGATTCGCGTCTGCTGGCTGACGCCGGGATTAGCGAAGCACAACGCTACGAAGAGCTGAGCAAGCCGTTCTGGCGCTAAGTTAGCGTCGCTGGCTCTGACCTTAAGGTCCACCGCCAGCAACCCGAATTGAAAAAACAGAACCCGTCGTGGACAACCACGACGGGTTTTGTCGTTTTGGCCTGGCAAATCCGGTCTTACAGAAGACAAACCTGACAACCAGTACAGTTTGCAAAAATAACAAACTGCATGAGTACAATATCGCCAGCGTGTGTCTGTCATAGATATTCGACGGGTGTCAGCATGGAGCTCTCCACTTAATCAGGACAGGGACCGTGCCATGAAGAACCTACAGGATTTTTCCATTCCCTCGGCTCAATCGAGACCGTACCAGCAGGGGCTTCGAGGGATGCTGAAGGGGCTCTGCGCCGGCCTGGAAAGGGCGAGAACGCGACGTTTGCTGGCTCAACTCGATGATCGCCAGCTAGCGGATCTGGGTATCAGCCACGCCGACCGCAGCAATGAATTGGATAAACCGTTCTGGCGCTGACTGCCTGCGTGAAGAGTCAGGACTGTGCGAACCGACACAGACAGGCCTAATATCACTTCAGAACGTGGCGAACGCCGAGTGCCTGGCGTCTGACTTTGCAGACACTGCGCCATATTTCAAATGGTCTACCAAAAGGAGTTACCCCATGTCCCGTCTTCGCCTGCTTAGCGCCGCGGCCCTGTTTGCCGTGGCTGCCGGTGCCCAAGCCTCCAGCTTCATCGTGACCACGGATGCTGTGGTCAACGCGCTCAAGGCCACATCCGATGCGACCACCAACATCGTTTCGTCGTCGTTCAAGGATGACAAGATCGTCCTCGCCGCCCGTGACGACGCCGCCAGCTTCGTCGCCAGCGAAGGCTCCATCCGCGGTGTGAAGCTGGAAAGCGCCCTCGATCACATTCGCCATAAGGCGCCGCAACTGAGCGCAACAGACGCACAACTGGCTCAGGCGATCCTGACCATCTAAACGGCAGTACAGACATGGGGCACGCCTGGCGTGTCCCAATGTTTCGGCACTGGCTCTAGACCGGCCCTTGCGCTAGCCTTGGGACTCACTTTCAACTGTCGAGTCTCATGCGTTTTCTTTCCATTCCCTTGATCGCTCCAGTTTTTCTTACTCTGGGTTACTGCGCATCAGCCCACGCTTATGACGCCTTTAACCTGTCCACACAGGGCACTGTTGCCAGTGGTTACGCCACAAGCCTCGTGACCTCCGCCCCCTTCGACCATAAACTACTGCTCGCCGCCCACGACGACGCCGCGGCATTCATTGCCAGTGACGGTCTGATGAGAGGCGCACGACTGGAGTCGGCCCTTCGGTATCTGCGCCAGACCCAGGCAAAACTTCATGCCAGCGACCTTGAACTGGCGCAAGCAATTCTCGTCCAATAGTTATCCCCGTTTTCTGGAGTTCGATCCATGCGTAACCCGCTGATTGCTGCCATCCTCGGCCTGCTGCTGTTGGCCGATGTGGCCCAGGCACATACTCTGGTTGCCACCAGTAACATCCTGATCCGTGCTACCCAGCGCACTCTCGATTTCACCTCCGACACCACCACGTCCATTCGCGATTCGAAAATCGTGCGCGAAGCCCAGGACGACGCCGCCAGTTTCGTCGCCAGCAATGGCGACATTCGCGGCGCTCACCTGGAGTCCGCTTTCAACTTGCTGCGTACCCGCGTGCCGGAAGCGCGCGACGCCAGCGATCAGGATCTCGCCGAAGCCATCCTCGCACTGTGAGGTGTCCACGTGCCTGGCTGCTGACCGGGGCCCTGTTGCTGTTCGGCAACACGGCCCACGCAGGCCTTCAGTTGCAACTCAAGACCGAAGGCCTGACGCCCGCGCAACAGCAAGCCAGCCAGGCGTTGCTTGATGAAGCCATGCAGGCGCTGCCGCCACGTTTCATCGAGCAACTGGACCGGCGTATCGTCGTCGGCTGGACCGATGACATGCCGCGCAATGCCTACGGCCAGGCATCGCTGGTGTCCGAGCTCGATCTGAACCGCAATCTATTGGCCGGTCTCACCGATGGCAGCGCCGCGAGCAAAAAAACCCATCGCCCCCATGGCACCGTGCGTCGGGAAATGCTGGCCACTGTGTTGCACGAGCTGACTCACATCTACGACCGTTCGCGCCTGTGGCCGGATGACGAGCGCAAGTTGATTCAGCGCTGCACCCGGCGCAACAACAGCTCAGGGCTGGTCGGCATACCCGACCAATGTCGGGGCCAGTCCGATCGGCGCTTTACCCTCAGCGACGATCCGCGCCTGCTCGACCTGGCCGGCTGGCAGCAATACGTAGGCCGTCGGGGTGAACGCGAACAGCACAATCGCCAGATTGCCCGCAGTCCGGATATCTACGAGACCAGCAGTCCCAAGGAATTCGTCGCGGTCAACATGGAGTATTTCCTCCTTGACCCGAGCTACGCCTGCCGCCGTCCCGCACTGTATCGCTACTACAAAGAGCATTTCGGCTGGGCGCCCGCCGCCAGTGACACCTGCAGCAAAACCGTCGCGTTCCTCAATGCCGGCAACGATTTCGCCAAGACACCGCTGGGGCAGGTCGATCCGGAGCGGGTCTATGCCGTTGACTATCTGCTGGCCGAGGCTAACCAGAACCTGTTCAGCCGCTGGGGCCACAGCATGCTGCGTCTGGTGATCTGCGCGCCGGGCCGCCCCCGTGGTCCGGATTGCCGACTGGACCTGGACCAGCACCTGGTGCTGTCGTATCGCGCCTTCGTCGGCGACGTACAGTTGTCGAGCTGGGATGGCCTGGTCGGTAAATACCCGTCGCGGCTGTTTATCCTGCCGCTGTCCCAGGTCATCGACGAATATACCAAGACCGAACTGCGCAGCCTGGCCTCCGTGCCCCTGAACCTGTCGCGCACAGAGGTTGAAGACGTGGTGGAGCGTGCCGCCGAGATGCACTGGAGCTACGACGGCAACTACTTCTTCCTGTCGAACAACTGTGCGGTGGAAGAACTGAAATTGCTGCGCGGCGGCACCAACAACCCGAAATTGGTAGGGCTCGACAACATCATGCCCAACGGTTTGCTGGAAGTGCTCAAAGGTCGAGGGCTGGCGGACACCAGTGTGCTGGACGATCCGCGGGAAGCCTTGCGCCTGGGTTATCGTTTCGATTCCTTCCGCGAACGCTATCAGGCGATGTTCGAAATCCTGAAAAAGCACTTGCCGATCAAACAGGAAACCGTCGAAGACTGGCTGGACTTGAAAGCCGCGGATCGTCGGCAATGGTTCGAGCAGGCGGACCTGCGCACCAGCGCGGCGTTGCTCCTGCTGGAACAGGCCAGTTTCCGTCAGCAGATGCTGCTGGCTCAGGATGAAGTGAAGCAGCGCTATCTGGGCGCCCGGGAACTGCAGAATGGCGGCATGGACAAGGCCAACCAGACGCTCAAGGACATTCTCGCCAACAGTGGCTTCCTCAGCCGTCCGGCGGAACTGCTGGGCACCAACGGATATGGCTTGCCACAGCCGAGCGAGTGGGAGCACCTGGAATCGGAAAGCAGCCAGCGCCAGAAGCAGCTTCTGGCGCTGTCCGGGGACCTGGACAAGGAAGTGAGAGCGTTGCTCGAACCGGGTCGTGCCGCCGAAATGGCCGCCAACGAAGCCAACGTGAAGCAGATTGGCGAGCATTTGCGCAAACTGCACAAGGCAGCAGGCGGCATAGAGTTGCCTTGACCCGCAACCTTGTAGGAGCGAGCTTGCTCCGGGCGGCGATCCGACGATGAGGGCTGCACATCCAGCATTGATGTTGGCTGACACGCCGCTATCGCGAGCAAGCTCGCTCCCACAAGGTTTACAGCGTTTTGCTGTTCAGTCCCTGAATCAGGAACGGTGCCTTCAGCTGACGCGGGCCTTACGCACGCCTTCGGCCAATGCCGAGCACAGGCTCAGCACGCCATCCACGGCTTGTTCCGGGGACGTGGCATTGGCGATGTGATCGATCAACGCCGAGCCCACCACCACGCCATCAGCCAGGCGTGCAATGGACGCTGCCTGTTCCGGAGTCCGGATACCGAAACCGATGCTGATCGGCAGGTCAGTATGGCGGCGCAGACGGGCGACCGCTTCTTCGACGTGTTCCAGCGTGGCGGCACCTGCGCCGGTCACACCGGCCACCGACACGTAGTAGACGAAACCGGAGCTGCCGTTGAGAACAGTCGGCAGGCGCACATCGTCAGTGGTTGGCGTGGTCAGGCGAATGAAGTCCAGGCCCGCAGCCTGGGCCGGGTCGCACAGCTCGCCGTTGTGCTCCGGCGGCAGGTCGACCACGATCAGGCCGTCAACGCCGGCCTCTTTGGCTTCGGCAATGAAGCGCGGTACGCCGTACATGTGGATCGGGTTGAAGTAACCCATCAGCACCAGCGGCGTTTCGTTGTTGTCCTGGCGGAACTCGCGAACCATTTGCAGGGTTTTCGCCAGATTCTGTTTGGCACCCAACGCACGGATGTTGGCGAGCTGGATGGCCGGGCCGTCAGCCATCGGGTCGGTGAAGGGCATGCCCAGCTCGATCACATCGGCGCCAGCCGCCGGCAAGCCCTTGAGGATTGCCAGGGAGGTGTCATAGCCCGGATCGCCAGCGGTAACGAAGGTCACCAGGGCGGCACGGTTCTGTTCCTTGAGTTCGGCAAAACGCGTTTGCAGGCGGCTCATCAGTGTTTCTCCTGCGTTGATTGTTCCATGTGGTGCATCACGGTCTGCATGTCTTTGTCGCCACGGCCGGACAGGTTGACCACCATCAGGTGATCCTTTGGCAGGCTCGGTGCGCGCTTGAATACTTCAGCCAGGGCATGGGCGCTTTCCAGGGCCGGGATGATCCCTTCCAGGCGGCAGCACTGGTGGAACGCGGCGAGGGCTTCGTCGTCAGTCACCGAGGTGTACTGAACGCGGCCGATGTCGTGCAACCAGGCGTGTTCCGGACCGATGCCCGGGTAGTCGAGGCCGGCGGAGATCGAGTGGGCATCGATGATCTGGCCATCGCCGTCCTGCAGCAGGAAAGTGCGGTTGCCGTGCAGCACGCCTGGAACGCCACCATTCAGGCTGGCCGCATGCTTGCCGGTCTCGATGCCGTAACCGGCCGCTTCAACGCCGATGATCTCGACACTCTTGTCGTCGAGGAACGGATGGAACAGGCCCATGGCGTTGGAGCCACCGCCAATGCACGCCACCAGGCTGTCCGGCAGGCGACCTTCCTGGGCTTGCAACTGCTCGCGGGTTTCCTTGCCGATCACGGCCTGGAAGTCGCGGACCATTGCCGGGTAAGGGTGCGGTCCGGCCACGGTGCCGATCAGGTAGAAGGTGCTGTCGACGTTGGTCACCCAGTCACGCAGGGCTTCGTTCATTGCATCCTTCAGCGTGCCTGTGCCGGCGACCACCGGGATAACCTCGGCGCCCAGCAGCTTCATGCGGAAAACGTTGGCCTGCTGGCGTTCGATGTCAGTGGTGCCCATGTAGATCACGCAATCCAGGCCGAAACGTGCAGCCACGGTGGCAGTGGCCACGCCGTGCATGCCGGCGCCGGTCTCGGCGATGATGCGTTTCTTGCCCATGCGTCGCGCCAGCAGGATCTGGCCGATGCAGTTATTGATCTTGTGCGCACCGGTGTGGTTCAGCTCTTCGCGCTTGAGATAGATCTTTGCGCCGCCACAGAACTCGGTCAGACGCTCGGCGAAGTACAACGGGCTTGGACGTCCGACGTAGTCGCGCTGGAAGTAGGCCAGTTCTTCCTTGAATGCAGGATCTTCCTTGGCCAATTCATATTCACGGGCCAGGTCGAGGATCAACGGCATCAGGGTTTCGGCAACGTAGCGGCCACCGAACGCGCCAAACAGGCCGTTGGCATCAGGGCCGTTGCGCAGATTAGTCTGGGTCATTTGGCGCTCCAGTTGAATGCGTGAAGTGATGCGTAAAGAGATAGTGGGCTTCACTCTACCCCTGACGCCCCGGCCTGAAAACCGATAAGATCGCCACAACCTGTCAGGAAAACTCACAGATTCCATGAGCCATGACCTTCCTCCGCTGAATGCGCTTCGCGCCTTCGAAGCCACTGCCCGCTTGAACAGCGTCAGTCAGGCGGCCGAACAGCTGCATGTCACCCATGGTGCGGTCAGCCGGCAGCTCAAGGTGCTTGAAGAACACCTCGGCGTCAGCCTGTTCATCAAGGACGGTCGCGGCCTGAAACTCACAGATGCCGGCCTACGCCTGCGTGACGCCAGCAGCGAAGCCTTCGAGCGCCTGCGCAGCGTCTGCGCCGAACTCACACAAAGCACGGTCGACGCTCCGTTCGTGCTCGGTTGCTCAGGAAGCCTGTTGGCACGCTGGTTTATTCCGCGACTGGGGAGACTCAATGCCGACCTGCCGGACCTGCGCCTGCACCTGTCGGCCGGAGAAGGCGATCTCGATCCGCGAAGACCGGGACTGGATGCCTTGCTGGTCTTTGCCGAGCCACCCTGGCCGGCGGACATGCAGGTTTTCGAGCTGGCCAGCGAACGTATCGGTCCGGTAATGAGCCCTCGGTTCGCCGGCTATGAGCGGCTCAAGCAAGCGCCGGAAAGCGCACTGCTAAACGAACCCTTGCTGCACACCACCTCACGCCCGCAAGCCTGGCCAAACTGGGCGCAACAATGCGGCCTCGACGCCAGGGCGTTGAAGCACGGCCAGGGATTTGAGCATTTGTACTACTTGCTGGAAGCCGCCGTCGCGGGTCTGGGCGTGGCGATTGCCCCCGAACCCCTGGTGGTGGAAGACTTGAAGGCCGGCCGCCTGGTTGCGCCCTGGGGTTTCAGTGAAACCCCGGCACAACTGGCGTTGTGGCTACCCAAGCGCGCCGCGGACGGGCGCGCCCGGCAACTGGCGCAGTGGCTGAAAAGCGAACTGCGCCGGGCGGATTAATCACGCTTGCACAACAGATAAGCGGCCAGCAGGCCCAATGCGCCCACGGCGACACCGGCTGTCGTCCAGGGGTGCTCTTGGGCGTAGTCCCGGGTGGCAATCCCGGTTTCGCGGGTTTTGACCTTGACCTCTTCATAGGCGTCGGCAAGCAGATGACGCGAGTGCTTCAAGGCATTCTCGGCGTTGCCTTTCAGGGTCTTGAGGGTTTTACGCGACTCGTCCGAGGCGTCGTCCTTCAGGTTTTCCAAAGACTTGAGCAGACTCTCGATCTCGGCTTCCATGCTTTGCAATGAGGCTTTGCGTAACGAGGTGTTGGCCATGGTGGCTCTCCTGCATTGGTGATGAGTGGCGTGTGTTGGTTGGGACTTCAGAGGTTCGAGAAAGTGCAGAAAATCTGAACTTCACTCTCAGAACGGCCAACAGAAGAAATAGGAAAAATCACTGCTAGGCTGTAATTCACACGCCAAGGAGAACGCCATGTCTGACCATCACACCTACAAGAAAGTCGAGCTGGTCGGCTCGTCCACCAGCAGTATCGAAGATGCGATCAACAATGCTCTGACCGAAGCCAGCAAAAGCATCAAGTACATGGAATGGTTTGAAGTAACCGAGACCCGTGGGCACATCAGGGACGGCAAGGCTGCGCACTTTCAGGTGACCCTGAAAGTCGGATTCCGGATTGCCAGCAGCTGACTTTGGGCTAGTCTTCTGAACTTGCACGCCGGACGAATGCCATAGGGAATGGCAAAGCGCTGAATGAGTGCGTCCGGCTGACGGCTGGTTACCCCTATGATCCGACCAGGGAATGCAACCGATGAAGAAGTTTATGTTGGCGGTAGGTTTGTTGAGCCTTGCGGGGACCGTATTGGCAGATGGTGGCAAGCCATGCGAAGAGCTGAAAGCCGAAATCGCAGCGAAACTTGATGCCAAGGGCGTTTCCGGTTATTCGCTGGAGATTGTCGATAAAGGTAGTGCATCTGGCGGAAAAGTCGTTGGTCAATGCGAAAAGGGCGCCAAAGTGATCGTCTACAAAAAGTAGGCTGATCCTCGCCTGATTGAAAAAGCCGACGCCCTGGCGCCGGCTTTTTCATGCCTGCCGTTTGAGCATCAGCCGCGCATGACCTGCGCGAGCAGCTCGTAGGAATGCACGCGATCCGAGTGTTCGTACAGGTCACAGGTGAAAATCAGCTCGTCAGCCTGGGTCTGTTCGATCAGGACCTCGAGCTTGGCGCGGATTTTCTGTGGGCTGCCAATCATGGCCAGTCCAAGAAAATCGTGCACAGCCTCTTTCTCATGGGGCAGCCACAGGCCGTCCATGGTCTTCACCGGCGGACGCTGTACCAGGCTTTGGCCGCGCATCAGGGCGAGAATCCGCTGGAACACCGAAGTCGCCAGGTAATCGGCCTGCTCGTCGGTATCGGCTGCCACCAATGGCACGCCGAGCATTACGTAGGGTTTGTCCAAAACGGCTGAGGGCTTGAAGTGATTGCGGTAGACCCGAATCGCTTCATGCATGTAGCGCGGCGCGAAATGCGAAGCGAAGGCGTAGGGCAAACCGCGTTCACCGGCCAGCTGTGCACTGAACAGGCTCGACCCCAACAACCAGACCGGCACATTGGTCCCGGTTCCCGGCA
Source organism: Pseudomonas sp. QLc11A (assembly GCF_052112305.1). Lineage (NCBI taxonomy): Bacteria > Pseudomonadati > Pseudomonadota > Gammaproteobacteria > Pseudomonadales > Pseudomonadaceae > Pseudomonas > Pseudomonas sp. QLc11A. The sequence goes on along the minus strand of NZ_JAVAJJ010000006.1, from coordinate 269,009 downwards.
TGGCGATGATCCGTTGATCCGGGGTACGTGGCCCGAGGTAGCGCACCAGCTCCGCCACATCTTCCGGGAAGTCGTCGGCACTGCCGGAGCGCTCTCGGCGCAACGCACGTGCAGTCATCTGGTCGGAACCGGGCGCGCGCCCCAGGCCCAGATCAATCCGGCCTGGATACAGGCTTTCCAGGGTGCCGAACTGCTCGGCAATCACCAAGGGGGCGTGGTTGGGCAACATCACACCGCCCGAACCGACTCGAATGGTCGACGTGCCACCGGCCAGATAACCGAGCAGTACCGAGGTCGCGGAACTGGCGATGCCGTCCATGTTGTGGTGCTCAGCCACCCAGAAGCGGTTGTAACCGAACTTCTCGACGTGCTGCGCCAGGTCCAGCGAGTTGCGCAGCGACTGGGCCGCGCTGCCGTTCTCGCGCACCGGCACCAGATCGAGGGTCGAGAACTTGATATCGGACAGTCGTTTCATAAACCTGCTTCTCCAATTGAGGGCGCAGGTTTGTTCTTGCGAACGTAAACCTGCCGAATCCAAAAGCGTGTTCATGCAATGTGGGCATATACCCGAGTTTCAATAGCCCGGTAAAAAATCCCGCGAAAAAAGCAGATTGATCGGACGAAGTGAACTTTGCCCCTTCGTCTATCCTCACAACCCTGACAACCGAAAACCCCACAGGCGCGACCTTTCGCGCCGACCTTTAGGAGGCAGGCATGGCTATCGTCAAGAAAGCATCGGCTCATTGGGAAGGTGATCTGAAAACCGGCATCGGCTCGATTTCCACAGAAACCGGCGTGCTTCGGGAAGCCCCCTACGGCTTCAAGGCGCGCTTCGAAGGCGGCCGGGGCACCAACCCGGAAGAGTTGATCGGCGCTGCCCACGCCGGCTGTTTTTCCATGGCGTTCTCCATGATTCTCGGTGACGCCGGCCTGAAGGCCGATAGCATCGATACCCAGGCGGAAGTCACTCTGGATCAAGTGGACGGCGGTTTTGCGATCACCGCAGTGAAATTGATTCTGCAGGCGAAAATCCCCGGGGCAAGCCAGGCGCAGTTCGAAGAACTGAGCAACAAGGCCAAAGAGGGCTGCCCGGTGTCCAAAGTGCTGAATGCCAAGATCAGCCTGGAGGCAACATTGGTCAGCTAGATCTTCATTTTTGCAAAGAAAAGATCGTAGCCTTGCGCAACTTGCCGGGATCATTCGGCAAGAGGTGCCCAAGGCTGCGATCTTTTTTGTGTGGTGACAGATTTGCCCGCTAATAATATGGTCGAATAAATGACAGCAGCGAAAACCTGTGAACAGGCGTGCTGCCTCAAAGGAGCTTCAACCATGAAACGTTTTGCCCTGGCGGTTATCTGTTGCGTACTGGCCACGTCGGCCTTCGCAGCACCGAAACCCTGCGAAGAGCTCAAGGCCGAGATCGAAGCCAAGATCCAGGCCCGTGGCGTCACTTCCTACACGCTTGAAATCGTCACTAACGACGAAGTGCACGACCAGAACATGGTCGTGGGCTCGTGCGAAAACGGCACCAGAAAAATCATCTACCAGAAGAACGACCGCTGACATTTCACATCAGGCAGTTGGCTTCCCGGTCTTCAGCGACGATCTCGCGCTTGGCGTTGTACAGGCGGGCGCCGGGGGTAAACGCAATGGACCGACCTTCGAGCACGTAACGCTGACCGGCTTCGAAATGATCATAACGGATGGTCAGGTAGCACAGCCGCTCAGAGGGCCCGCTCATCGTACTCAAGCCACCGCCGCCGGGGACTTCAAAGTCGAAACGCACGATCAGTTCGTGGCTGCCGGGCGTCACTTCGAAATAACGCCCATCGCGCAATCGTTGTTTGTCCAGGCGTTCAGCCATCAACAACTTGTCGTTAGGGAAGGGCGTCGAAAAATCAACCCAGGCCATTTTTGGATCAGGTGTCGGCATCGGGCTTTGACAGCCCGCGACGACTCCGACGGCGAGTAACAGCATCAACCTGCGCATGATGGATGTCCCTGGGGATATGCATCCAGCATAACGCCGATCAGGTTCGTTGGCAGCCCGCAGGAGTGCCATGGCCGATCACTTTTCGCTGTTGATCATAGAGCTTGGCCCACGGCCGAAAACCGATGTTCCCCGCTTGCAGTTGATAACGTTCGCCGGCGTTGAAATCCTTGAATTTCACGTTCAACTGACAATCGCGCCACAACGGCTCGGCGTCGGGGCCGATGTTGGTGGGCTGCACCGGAAACTGGTAACGGACTGTCAATTCATGGCTACCGGGCTGAACCTCGAAGTAGCGTTTATCGTCGGTGGCCTTGGCATCGACCTCCAATGCCTGCAACGCCGTATCTTCTTGCTTCGAGTCCAGGTCGATCCAGGCTTGTGCAGGATCATGGCGGGGTATTCCGAATCCGGCACAGCCGGCCAGCAACAGCAGACTTCCTGTCAGTATCATCGTGCGCATAGCGGAGCTCCAGTGAGGCGGGATAGTCTTGCGGGAAGACTCTCCAAGGAAGAATTATTGTGTTCAGGCCGCTTCCTAGCCTTGGGTTACTTGATCGCGTTTTTCGCGTTTTGTTTCCGGGCGTGTTGTTTTTGTTGCTCAACGGTTGCACCAGCATCAGCTATTACAGCCAACTGGCCAGCGGCCAAATGCAGTTGCTGCGGGCCAGGGAGCCGGTTTCCAGCGTGATTGCCGACCCGGCGCGCGACCAAAAACTGCGTATACACCTGGAGCAATCACAAAAGGCCCGAACGTTCGCCAGCCGGCAATTGCACCTGCCGGACAACCAGAGTTACCGCTTGTACGCGGACATTGGCCGCCCCTTCGTCGTCTGGAATGTCTTCGTCACGCCGGAATTTTCCCTCAAGCCTGTAAACCACTGTTTTCCGATCGCCGGCTGCGTGGCCTATCGCGGGTACTACAGCCAGAGCGCAGCTCGCGGCGAAGCAGCCTTGCAACGCTTGCAGGGCATGGACGTGTCGATTGGCGGTGTCGAGGCCTATTCGACACTCGGCTGGTTCAACGATCCGATCATCAGTTCGATGATGGGCTGGGGGGATGAGCGACTGGCCACGCTGATCTTTCACGAACTGGCCCATCAGCGCGTCTATGTGAAGGACGACACCGAGTTCAACGAATCCTTTGCCACCTTCGTTGAGCAGGAAGGTACTCGCCAATGGCGGGCCTATCGCCACCTGCCACCGGACAACAATGCGCAGGCGCGTCAGCGCGACCAGTTCACTGAATTGGTGCTGGAAACCCGCGCCAGGCTGGAAAAGCTCTACGCCTTGCCATTGCCAACCAAACAGATGCGCCAGCGCAAGGCGGCCGAGTTCGAGCGCTTGCGCAGCGAATACCGGCAACTGCGCGACAGTCAGTGGGCTGGAGACAAACGCTACGACGCCTGGATTCATGCCCCCATGAACAATGCCCGGCTATTGCCGTTTGGCTTGTACGACCAGTGGGTACCGGCATTTGACGCGCTGTTCCATCAGGTGGATGGCGATTGGCCCAGGTTCTATGCCGCCGCGGAAAAGCTCGGCGGCTTGCCGACGGATGAGCGCAAGGCCGCGCTTAAGACGCTGGCTGAAGGCGCCGATCAACCAAAGAACCAGTAGCAAACGCCGATTGCACCCAGCACCCCGGCAAGTTCCGCCAGCAATGCGCAGCCAACTGCATGGCGCGCACGCTGAATGCCCACGGCACCGAAGTACACCGCCAGGACATAGAACGTGGTCTCGGTACTGCCCTGGATTGTCGCCGCCACCAGCGCCGGGAAGCTGTCCACGCCCGAAGTCTTCATGGTTTCAATCAGCATCGCCCGGGCGGCGCTACCCGAGAAAGGTTTGACCATCGCCGTCGGCAGCGCATCGACGAAGCGCGTGTCCCAACCGGCCCACTCCACCAGATGACGAATCCCGTCCAGGCCGAAGTCCAGCGCTCCGGAGGCCCGCAGGACACCCACCGCGCAGAGCATCGCCACCAGATAGGGCAGCAAGTTCTTGGCGACGTCGAAACCCTCTTTGGCACCTTCAACGAAGGCCTCGTACACCTTCACTTGGCGCAGCGCGCCGATCAGTAAAAACAGCATGATCAGGCCAAACAGCGTCAGGTTGCCGAGGATCGATGACAGGCCGGCCAGCGCGGTCGCCGAAAGGGTCGCCAGCAACGCCATGAAACCACCGAGGGCGAGGGCGCCGGGGATCAGGTAGGCCAACACCACCGGGTCCCAGACGCGCAGGCGCTGCATGAACGCCACCGACAGGAAGCCGACAATGGTCGAGCAACTGGTCGCCAGCAGGATTGGCAGGAACACCAGCGTCGGGTCAGGCGCGCCTTGCTGGGCGCGATACATGAAGATGGTCACCGGCAGCAGGGTCAGCGAAGAGGCGTTGAGCACCAGGAACAGGATTTGTGCGTTGCTGGCGACGGTAGCGCTGGGGTTGAGTTCTTGCAGCGCTTTCATGGCCTTCAGGCCGATAGGCGTGGCGGCGTTGTCCAGACCGAGGCCGTTGGCGGCGAAGTTCAGGGTGATCAGGCCGATGGCCGGATGACCAGGCGGGACTTCAGGCATCAGGCGCAAAAACAATGGTCCCAAGGCCCTGGCCAACCATTCGACGATGCCGGCCTTCTCGGCAATGCGCAGAAAACCCAGCCAGAGGGTGAGGGTGCCGAACAGCAGCACCATGACCTCGACCGACAGCTTGGCCATGGCAAAAATGCTCTCCACCATCGCCGCGAATATCCCGGCGTTTCCACCAATCAGCCACTGCGCCAGCGCCGAAACGGCTGCCACGATGAAGAAGCCAAGCCACAGGCCATTGAGCATCAGTCAAATCCCCCAAAATATCCGCGAATGATAGCGGGGTGACCAGAAACGACAAACCCCGGATTTCTCCGGGGTTGGTCTGGTGCGGCTTTCGTAGATCACTGTGGGAGCAGCCGGTCGACGCTCGATTGCTCGCGATAGCGGTGTATCAGTCGACATCAATGTCGGCTTTAGTCGGTCATCGCGAGCAAGCTCGCTCCCACAGGTTTTGTATCAGTTGCTGGAGGTTTCACCCGCCGGCAGTTTTTCCTTGCTGCGCCAGTGCGGCAGGGAGTTCCAGTAACGCTGGCCCTTGGCGTCGTCGTACATGCCTTCCCAACGAGCGATAACCAGAACAGCCAGGGCGTTGCCGATCACGTTCAGTGCGGTACGGGCCATGTCCATGACGCGGTCGACACCGGCGATGAACGCCAGGCCTTCCAGTGGAATACCGACGCTGCCGAGGGTAGCCAGCAGGACCACGAAGGACACGCCCGGTACGCCGGCGATGCCTTTGGAGGTGACCATCAACGTCAGGACCAGCAGCAGTTGCTGGCTGATCGACAGGTCGATGCCATAGAGCTGGGCAATGAAGATCGCCGCAATGCTTTGGTACAGGGTCGAGCCGTCGAGGTTGAACGAGTAACCGGTCGGTACCACGAAGCTGCAAATGGCTTTCGGTGCGCCGTAGGCTTCCATCTTCTCGATCACGCGCGGCAGCACGGTTTCGGAGCTGGCGGTGGAGTAGGCCAGTACCAGCTCATCCTTGAAGATGCGCATCAGCTTGATCACCGAGAAGCCGAACAGGCGAGCGATCAGGCCCAGGATCACGAACGCGAAGAAGGCGATGGCGACGTAAACCAGGATCACCAGCTTGGCCAGCGGTATCAACGACGCGAAGCCGAAGTTGGCCACAGTCACCGCGATCAGTGCGAACACGCCGATCGGGGCGTAGTTCATGATCATGTGAGTGACCTTGAACATGCTTTCCGACACGCCCTGGAACATCTTCACCAGCGGCTCGCGCAGGTCCGCCTGCAAGCTCGACAGCCCGAGACCAAACAATACGGAGAAGAAGATGATCGGCAGCATTTCGCCGCGAACCATGGCCGCGAAGATGTTCGACGGGATCAGGTTGAGGATGGTTTCGATGAACGCGTGTTCATGCTGGACCTCGGCGGCAGTCGCCTGGTACTTGGAAATGTCCACGGTGCCCAGGGTGCTCATATCGATGCCGGCACCCGGATGGAACAGGTTGGCCAGCAGCAGACCGACCACGATGGCGATGGTAGTGACGATTTCGAAGTAGACGATGGTCTTGAAGCCGATGCGCCCCAGCTTCTTGGCGTCACCGACGCCGGCAATGCCGACGATCAAAGAGGAGATGACGATCGGGATCACGATCATCTTGATCAGACGGATAAAGATATCGCCTGCTGGTTGCAGGACGTTGCTGATCCACCAGGCTTTTTCGGCACTGAAATGGTTGAGCAGCGCACCGATTGCTATCCCCAATACCAGACCGATGAGGATCTGCCAGGCGAGGCTAAGCTTTGCCTTCTTCATATCTTTACCCTTACTTGCGTTTGACTCAGGGAGATGCGCGAACTGGAACGCTCATGGCGAAAAAGTCTAGTGCATCTACCCCCCGTATAAGGTGCCCCGGAACGCGTGTTTGCGGCTCTCTGGCAGGCGAAAAAAGGCGCAACTATTCCGATGCAAGGAAGCGCCGTCTAATGCCGTAAACGCCTACCCTATGCCGAATCGGCATGAGGTTTTTTTGCTGAATGCGGCGTCGCAATCGGTTCGATTGCGACATTTCGGCAGGCATAAGTGCCGTGAACCGGTCATCACAGAGCAGATTGAATGTTTTTTGAGCAGTGGCCGAGCGTTGATTTTTCAACAAAATCCCGTAGGACAAAGCGAAAAAACGCGACCAAAAAAAAGGGATTTTTCTCGATATACGGTCGCCTGTGAAACACCGGGAAAAGTAATTTCCGACGTAACAGGGACAAGGACGCGATAACAGTGATGAAATCGAGACGAGCGCTCTATTTCAATATGTTGCTTGATCCAGCCCTGCGCAAGCTCGTCGAGCCATGGTGGTCCGGCGAACTTGCGCAGCGGCTTTTCCTGACCCGGCCCTTACGCAGGCACTCCCTGTACCCGTAGGTCACTCCGCCCCTGAAGCAGGCAGAACATCCCGACCCCTTGGTCATGCGCCAGCCTTCCTCAGGTGACGCAGATAGAAAGAGGCGCTGTGACCTCCTTCGAGTACAAATTCTGTTCTACCGACAAGCCCTGCATGAGGGCCTCTCAGGCATGCCGCAGAAGCCTCAGCCCGCATGCCATGGGCACTACCGCCCTGATAGCAGGGCGGCTGCCAGCGTATTGAACAAACCTTTCATGTCAGCCTCGACCGCGACGGCCAAAGAAGAAGGAAGCAATGAACATCACCAGGAACACGACAAACAGAATCTTGGCGATACCCGTGGCGGTGCCCGCGATACCACCGAAGCCCAGTACTGCGGCGATGATGGCAATGATCAGGAATGTGATTGCCCAGCTCAACATGGTGATTCTCCTTACGCTTCTATTTAGAGGTGTTGCGTTTCCCGGCACATCGCTGCGGCGGAAATTTTTTACCTAGAACACCCAGCGCTCCTGATGACGTATCTCACCTGCAGGCCCGGCCTGGTCGACGTCCATCATGCGCATCGGGGGGCTATCGGCCTGAAGACTGCCAACAGCACTGAAATGGGTTTGGGTCGGATGCTCAATTGACAGTTGTGGCGCTTGCGGCTGCTGACTCTGCTCCCAGCGCAGAAACTGTTGGCCGCCGATAAGGGTGAGCAACAGCGCCAGAACAGCAAACAGTCCTTGCTGAATATGCACAGGCGAGAGTTGCAGGTGGGCGGCACGTTGACGATTCATCCTGGAGCTCCTACCACTCGGGTCGGTATTCGATAGCGGGCGTCTGTTTTTGAATGCCCTGGTCAACTAGACAATTGCAGCCCGCATGCCAGCATTGAAATGAATTAATTTCTTTTAATATCAATACTTTATGACCATCAAAGAAATCACATCGTACGCATCCTGCACGATGCCACTTGTACGGTCGTGCGTATTGCACGATTCGTTTGAAGGAGGGTGTAAATTTTTTGAATTGAGAGGAGGACGCAGCTGTCAGAAATACACGCTGGCCACTGTCGGAAACCGGTCATCTATATAAAAGAGCCGCGACATCAGCTGGCTAACCGATACATCGGATGAAAGCTACCCTGCCATGACAGGAATGGCTCAGAATCAATCATGCAACTTGCCCGATTTCTCCGGGACTAAATCAAGATCATTCATTAAGGAGCGTAGGAAAATGGAATCAGCCACTGAGCACCAAGGCCGCATTCTGCTGGTGGATGATGAGTCCGCCATCCTGCGTACTTTCCGTTACTGCCTCGAAGACGAAGGCTACAGCGTGGCCACCGCCACCAGCGCCGCGCAGGCAGAAGCCCTGTTGCAACGCCAGGTCTTCGACCTGTGCTTCCTCGATCTGCGTCTGGGTGAAGACAACGGCCTGGATGTGCTGGCCCAGATGCGTATCCAGGCGCCCTGGATGCGGGTGGTGATCGTCACTGCGCACTCAGCCGTCGACACGGCGGTGGATGCGATTCAGGCCGGTGCCGCCGACTATCTGGTCAAGCCGTGCAGCCCCGATCAATTGCGGTTGGCAACCGCCAAGCAACTGGAAGTGCGGCAGCTGTCGGCGCGGCTCGAAGCCCTGGAAGGTGAAGTGCGCAAGCCCAAGGATGGTCTGGACTCCCACAGCCCGGCCATGAAAGTGGTTCTCGAAACCGCGCGTCAGGTGGCCACGACCGATGCCAATATCCTGATTCTCGGTGAATCCGGCACCGGCAAGGGTGAGCTGTCCCAAGCCATTCACGGCTGGAGCAAACGCGCGAAGAAATCCTGTGTCACGATCAACTGCCCGTCGCTGACCGCCGAGCTTATGGAAAGCGAGCTCTTCGGCCACAGTCGTGGCGCCTTCACCGGCGCCAGCGAAAGCACCCTGGGCCGAGTCAATCAGGCGGACGGCGGAACGCTGTTTCTCGACGAAATCGGCGATTTTCCTCTGACATTGCAGCCGAAGTTGCTGCGTTTCATTCAGGACAAAGAGTACGAGCGCGTCGGTGATCCGGTGACTCGCCGTGCCGATGTGCGCATCCTTGCAGCCACCAACCTCAACCTCGAGGACATGGTCCGCGATGGGCGTTTCCGTGAAGACCTGCTCTATCGCCTGAATGTCATTACCCTGCACCTGCCACCGCTACGCGAACGCCGTGAAGATATCCTGAACCTGGCCGATCGTTTCCTGGCGCGTTTCGTCAAGGAGTATGCCCGTCCCGCGCGCGCGCTAAGCGACGAGGCCCGGGAAGCCCTGCTGGGCTATCGCTGGCCGGGCAACATCCGTGAGCTGCGCAACGTGATAGAGCGCGCGAGCATCATCTGTCCGCAGGAACGGGTCGAGATCAGTCATCTGGGCATGGCCGAAACCCCGGTCAACAATGCACCGCGCATCGGCGCAGCGCTGAGCCTGGATGAGCTGGAAAAGGCCCACATCGGCGCGGTCCTCGCCACCGCCGACACGCTGGATCAAGCGGCAAAAACCCTGGGCATCGATGCCTCGACGCTGTACCGCAAACGCAAGCAGTACAACTTGTGAGCAATAGCCGATGAAACTGGCGATGAAATTGCGGACCCGGCTTTTCCTGAGCATCTCCGCACTGATCACCGTCGCCTTGCTCGGTCTCCTGCTCGGGCTGGTCAGCGTGATGCAGATGGCCGGCAGCCAGGAAGCACTGACCCGCAGTAACTTCATCACCCTGGACCTGGGACTCAAGCTGCGCCAGACCCTGGGTGATCAACTGATCATCATGCTCAGCGAGAAGCCTGACTCCGCCGCTTTCGCCGCCTCGAAGCAGCACTACTTCCAATTGCTGGAGGAGGGCATCGCCCAGGAACCCGAGCTAAACGCAAGCGAGTACGGCTTCAGAAAAGCCAAGGCTGACTACGAGCGCTTTATCGAAGCTTATGAGGCGTCCCCGGACCCTTCGACTGTGCTCAGCAGCCATGACAACCTGACGGAAAAATTCAACGCACTGCGCAATGGTCTGATCGCCGAGCACAAGCGCGCCCTGGATAACATCAATGATACCGAGCGCCAGGCCCGGGAGCGGGCACTGCTGATTGCAGGGTTACTTGCCCTGGTGGGGCTGGCGGTGCTGATCATCGGCTTCGTGACCGCGCAGGCCATTGCCCGGCGTTTCGGGGCGCCCATCGAAGCCTTGGCCAAGGCAGCGGACAATATCGGCCAGGGCAATTTCGATGTGACCCTGCCGATCTCCTCGGCAGTGGAGCTCAACCAGCTGACCCGGCGTTTCGGGATCATGGCCCAGGCGCTGCGTGAACATCAGGCCACCAACGTCGATGAGTTGCTGGCCGGCCAGCAGCGTTTGCAGGCCGTGCTCGACAGCATCGACGACGGGCTGCTGATGATCGACCGTCAGGGCCATCTGGAACACCTTAACCCTGTGGCCCAGCGCCAGTTGGGCTGGGACTCCGATCGCCTGGGACAGGGACTGGGCACGGCACTGGAGCGCCCCGAACTCGATGAGCAACTGCAACTGGTGCTGCGCGGCGGCACCCTGGAGAGGGCGCCGGAGGACTTGAGTGTCGAGGTCGACGGCGAGTCGCGACTGCTGACCTATAGCCTGACCCCGGTCAGCCACACCCAGGGCCATATTCTCGGTGCCGTGATGGTGCTGCATGACGTCACGGAGCAGCGTGCCTTCGAACGGGTACGCAGCGAATTTGTGTTGCGCGCCTCCCATGAATTGCGCACACCGGTCACCGGCATGCACATGGCCTTCGGATTGTTCCGCGAGCGCGCGCACTTTGCCCCGGACTCCCGGGAAGCCGACCTGCTCGATACCGTGAATGAAGAGATGCAAAGGCTGATGCAGCTGATCAATGACCTGCTGAATTTCTCCCGTTACCAGAACGGATTGCAGAAACTCACCCTGGCGCCGTGTTCCATCGAGGCGCTGCTGGAACAGGCTCAGTCACGCTTTGCCACATCGGCCGAAGAGAAGGAAATCAGTCTGCTGGTGGAAGTGCAGGGGCCCTTGCCGCGCTTGCAGGCCGATCAGCCACAACTGGAGCGGGTACTCGATAATTTGCTCGACAACGCCTTGCGTCACACCGGTCCCGGCGGACGGATACGCTTGCATGCCCGGCGCCACGGCGATCGGGTCATCATCATTGTCGAGGACAACGGCGAAGGCATTGCCTACGGTCAGCAGGGGCGGATTTTCGAGCCGTTCGTGCAGGTCGGACGCAAGAAAGGCGGAGCCGGTCTCGGCCTGGCATTGTGCAAGGAAATCGTGCAATTGCATGGCGGACGGATGGGCGTCTATTCACGGCCGGGGCAGGGCACTCAGTTCTACATGGCGCTGACGGTTTAGATTGCGGTCACGCTTCGTCATCCAGGCGCCGGCCGCCCGCCAGACGTCGCCCCCGGGTGATCAATTCAATGAACTGAACCGCGCTCAGCGCGTGGGCGAACAGCCAACCCTGGCCGAACTTCACGCCTTCACTGCTCAGGAACTCGGCCTGGGCCTCATGTTCGATGCCCTCGGCAATCACCTTCAAATGCAGTGACTGGGCCATGTGAATGATGTGCGGGGCCACACCGCTGCTGGCGGCGTCATGTCCCAACGCATCAATGAACGCCTTGTCGATTTTCAGGCAGTCCACCGGCAGGGTTTGCAAATAGGCGAGGCTGCAGTAGCCGGTGCCAAAATCATCGATCAACACCTGGTGCCCGACATCCCGCAGCGATTGCAGGTTTTCCCGGGCCACCACCACATCGACCAGTCCACGCTCGGTGACCTCGAAGGCAATCTGCCGCGCAGCGACGCGGTGCAGGGTCAACAGCCTCGCCATCACCTGGCCGATTCGCGGAACCATCACATCACACGCCGCGAGATTGACCGAGATGTAAAGTTGCGGGTTGGCACGCAGCAACTGGCCAAGTTGCTCGAGCAAGCGTTGCAAGACGAAATCCGTCATCTGGCGAATCTGCCCGGTGTCCTCCGCCATCGGAATGAACAGGTCGGGACTGGTCAGGGTACCGTCCGGCCTGCGCCAGCGCAGCAGCGCTTCAGCCCCGACACAGTTGCGGCTATCGAGGTCGAAGATCGGTTGATACAGCACCTGCAACTCGCCCCGGCGAATCGCCCCGGCCAGTTCGGCATCCAGCGACTGCCGCTGTTGCACCAGCAGAAACACCAGGAACCCGACGCATATGCCCAGCGCAACGCTGGCCGGCAGTAGCCACCACCAGACCGAAGGGATATGCATGCCCGTACGCAGGCTGATCAACACCAATTGATACTCCGGGTTGTCGGTGGGCATGCGGTATATCAGGCGTGTCTGAGTGATCTGCAGCGCATCGCGATTTTTCGGGGGCCAGGCCTCGACCGGGGGCCAGATCTGCGAAGAACCCAACACCGGAATCGCGCGCTTACCATGGTCCAGGACTACCAGCAGGCTGCTGCCCGGCGACAGGTCGACCATATCGGTCAAATGCCCGCGAGAGGTCGCGACCCGGAAATTCCCGCGCCCGAGCATCAGGGCGGCACGGTTTTCATCGGGTTCGGTGGTGGTATTGAGCCAATAGCTGTAGGTCGGGCCTTTGATGTCTGGCGGTCGAATCAGCGACAGCCCTTCCTGGCGAGGGCGATTGGAGCAGATTCGCGAGGAATCCATGTAGGCTGCTTCGTAGACGAAGCGATAATTGAACGTAACCTGTTGCAAGGTCGCGATCATTTCAGCATCGCAACCACGCAACGGTTGCGCTTCAAGGTCGTCCAGGCTTTCACGCAGTTGCCCGAAGAGCTGTTCCAGGCGGGCGAGAAAGCGCTCCCCCTGAGCATTCATTTCTTCGCTTTCGTTTTGCTCGACCTGATGAATGGCGACGAACAGGCTGCCGGCCATCAATAACGTTGCACTCAAGACAGCCGACATCAGCCCCAGGAACCAGGGGCGATGGAACCAACTACGGAAGGTCTCTCGAGCAGCAGTCATTGCGTAATATCCGATGGATTACCAATGAGTTATAGCTGCTGATTGGGAAATAGCCCGGACCGCCGGGCGGGCGCCATTATTTTGTCTGATTCAACACCAAAAGCAGCGCGGCTGTTTGCGCATCCGGAGTGCCATCGAAGCGTGCCGGGCGGAAGTGCATCTGGAATGCCGCTATCACATGTCGTGTCGCAACATCGAGCTCGCCGGTTTGTGGAGAGGCATAACCCAGACGGGCCAATTGCGCCTGAAACCAGCTGATGCTCGGTAACTGATCGGCGAACAGCATTTGCTGGCGCGCGACCGCCTGTTCGTTCGGCCAGATACCCAGACCCTCGGCAGCCAGACGCTTCCAGGGGAACAGCGGCCCCGGGTCCAGTTTGCGCAACGGCGCAATATCGCTATGGCCGATGATGTCGCGAGGCTTGATGCCCTGACGCTTGCTGATGTCCTTGAGCAACACGATCAAGGACTGAACCTGATCTTCGCTGTAGGGGTACCACACGCGCCCGTTTGGAGTGTCCTTGAACCCCGGGTTGACGATTTCGATACCAATGGAACTGGAATTGAGCCAGGTCCGGCCATCCCATTCGCTCTCCCCGGCGTGCCAGGCACGAACATTTTCATCCATCAGCTTGTAGATTGTGGCGCCCTTGTCGTCACCGATCAGGTAATGACTGCTGACTTCGCCGCGGGTCAGCAGTTGCAGCGAACGCTCCATCGAGGCGTTGGTGTAATGCACCACCACGAACTGCACACGACTGTCGTAATTGGCTGAAGGATGACTGGTGTCAAAACGGGGACCGCTGGCGCAGCCAGCCAGCAGAACAAGTGACAGGATCAGAGCAAGATATTTCATGGCGAAAGGCAGTACACACAAGACAATAATGCAACAGTGTAACGTAATGCCTTGCGGGTTGACGGCAATCGCCACGAATTAAACAAATATGGAACAAATAATGTTCAGCCCGGCTCCACGCGATTGCGGCCGGCATTTTTTGCACGGTACAACGCCTGATCGGCTCTTTTAAGCACTTGATCACTGTGCTCACCCGGCCTGAACGCCGACATTCCGACAGATACGGTAATGGTCACCGGCTCTCCCTTGAAGTGGAACGGACAGGCCTCGATGGAGGCACGCAGGCTTTCCAGCAACTTCAGTCCCGCCGCCGGCACTGTGGATGGCATTAACAGCACAAACTCCTCGCCGCCGAACCGGGCAATGAAGTCCGTTGCGCGAAGACGCTTGCGCAACACGCTGGCAATGATCTTCAGCACTTTGTCACCGGCCAGGTGCCCGTAGTTATCGTTGATGCGCTTGAAATGATCGAGGTCGAGCATGGTCAGTAACAGCGTATTGCCATGTTGCTGCCATTGTTTGACTTCATGATCCAGGCGCTCGCTCCAGGCCGCGCGGTTGGGCAGGCCGGTCAACGGGTCGACCAAGGCCTTCTGCCGTTGCTCTTCAAGATGCTCACGGTACCCCTGGGCCTCCTGCTCCATATGAGCGACGCGCTCGGCCAGGCTGTGCAGGCGCGCAGCGACCTCTTGCTCGCGCTCATCGCGTTGTTTCTGGTGCTGGTCCATGGTGCCCAGCAAGCCTTCGAGATGGTTTTCCAGAACGTGCTTGAGACCTTCCAGGTCCGCCGCTTCCTGCATGCTGCTTTGCAAGCCATCAACCTGTTCGCGGATCTGCGTGTCCATCTGCCGCGCAGCCGAACGGTTGTCGGCGTGCCCTGCGGTGGCGGCCTGCAAGTTGCTCTGGAACGATTCGAGGCGCTCGTTCAGTCGTTGCAGGTAGGCTTCGAACTCATGCTGGCCGCTGTCGGTAATGGCCAGCATCAACGTGGCGAAGTCGTCAAGAATCGGTAGTAATTCGTACCAGTTCAACCCGTTTTTCAGACGATCGCGCATGGATTCGGCTTGCGGGCGATGACGCTCGGGCAATGTCAGGTCTTCGAGCAGCCCCAGCAGCGTGTGTTCGATGTGGCTGGCCACCGAGCTGTAGGAGGGCTCTGGGGTATCCGGGAGTGCATAGAACGTGTCGTGACCGGATAGAGGCTGATCTGCGGCGACCACCTCCTCTGTCGGAATCGCAAGCAAGGCATGGCCATCCGGCGATGCTGGCACGATCAGCTCGTCGGGGTTCACTTGCGACTCAAGAGGTGTTTCGATGGTTTCCGGGGTCGGCTTCTCGGTCGACCCGGTTTCTGCCGCGCCTGCGATGGCGGTTTGAGGCTCCGCAGCCGCAGGTGCCAAGGCCACGACTGCCGGAGCAACGCAAGCCTCGGCTGGCTCGGTCAGCGCGGACGCCTCTTCAACTCGCTCAGCCATGGGTACTTCGCAGATTGCCGTCTCAGTCGCGACCGGGATGGGCTCGATAACCGCCGCAGGACTCTCGGCTACAGGGGCCGCCGGCGCAGGAGAAACAGTCGTTGATGCCACCGTCTCTTCTGCTTCGCGACCGCCGAACAATCGCTGCAACAAGCCCGGCCGACCAGGTTCCGTCGGGGTCTCCAGCTGGCTCAGGGCCTTGCCTTGCAAGCCACTCAGCTCGCTGAGCAACAAGGGCATCTCACGCGCCTGACTGACCCGCGCATCCAGTTGCTTGGCGAAACTCTTGAGTGGCCGGCTCACATCCCGTGGCAGCGGCAATGTTTGCAGTTGAGTGACCAGTGCAGTCAGGGCGGCACTGGTCTGGTTGATCCGGGTTTCCCGACGCTGCTCGGAGTCGAGCACGGCTTTTTCCAGGCGTGGAATCAGCGCGGCCAGGCCGGCGTCCATGTCGTCGGTACGCACGACCTCGCGCATTTCCTTCATGCATTGGTCAACCGCGCGGTCAGTACCTTCCGCCGCCAGGGTGCTGCGCACCAGTCCACGGCGCAGCAAGTCGAGCCGCGCGTCCCAGCGACGTTCGAGCTTTTCCTGTTGTTCGATGCTTTTGAGGTATTTCTCTTTCCAGCGCTGTGCTTCGTCGCTCATTCATGGGTTCCGCGAGGGGCAGGACTCAACGCGGGCAATGCATCGGCCGTGAGCGAACCCGGCAGACGAATCTCTACCGCGACCGGCAGGTGATCGGAAATGGGCTGTGCCAGCACCTCGACCTTTTCCAGGGTCAGGCTCGGGCTCAGCAGGATATGGTCCAGGCAGCGCTGTGGACGCCAACTGGGGAACGTTGCTTCCAATTGCGGCGCGAGCAGGCCGAGATCGCGCAACGCGGAATTTTGCAGCAGGTCACTGGCATGGGTGTTCATGTCGCCCATCAGTACCTGGTGTTTGTAGTCGCCAATCAGATCGCGGATATAGGCCAGTTGCAGGCTGCGCGCCCGGGCACCCAGCGCCAGGTGCATCATGACGACTACCAATGCTTCCGGGCCTTCGCCGAAGCGCACCAGGATGGCGCCGCGCCCCTTTGGGCCCGGCAACGGATGATCTTCAATGGCCCACGGGCGCAATCGGCTGAGCACGCCATTGCTGTGCTGGGCCAGGCGACCGAGATTGCGATTGAGTTGTTGATACCAGTAGGGGAAGGCGCCGAGCTGGGCCAGATGCTCAACCTGATTGACGTAGCCTGAACGCAGGCTGCCGCCATCGGCCTCCTGCAAGGCGACCAGATCGAAGTCGCCCAGCAGATTGCCGATTTTCTGCAGATTGTCGGCACGCCCGGTGTGCGGCAGCAGATGCTGCCAGCCCCGGGTCAGGTAATGCCGGTAACGCTCGGTGCTGATGCCGACCTGGATATTGAAACTGAGCAAGCGCAGACGACTGTCTGCGGGCAAGCCCGTGGATTCCAGATGATGCTCGTTGACCCGCGGATCATGCAGGCCAACGATGCGTTCAGTACCCCATCGGCGCATGGCAGTGACTGCCCTTAGTTGGCGGCAGCCTTGTTAGCCGCTCGCTCTTTGTCGATCAGTTTGTCGGCCAGTTGCAGGGCCTGTTCGGCACCGCCGGCGGAGCCTACGTCAAAGCGGTATTTACCATTCACAATCAGGGTTGGAACGCCGGAGATCTCATATTTTTTGGCCAGTTCACGGGCTTGAACGACCTGCCCCTTGATCGCAAAGGAGTCGAAAGTGGCCAGGAATTTTTCCTTGTCTACGCCTTGGGTAGCCAGGAAGTCGGCCATATCATTCTTATCGGTCAGCTTCATTTTTTTGTTCTGGATCGCGTCGAACACCGCGGCATGAACCTTTTGCTCAACACCCATGGATTCAAGAGTCAGGAACATTTGGCCATGAGCGTCCCAAGGACCGCCGAACATCGCTGGAATACGCTTGAAGTTCACATCCGATGGCAGTTTTTCGGCCCAGGGATTGATTGTCGGCTCAAAGTGATAGCAGTGCGGGCAGCCATACCAGAACAGCTCCACCACTTCGATCTTGCCAGGCACGGCGACCGGAACCGGATTGCTCAGTTCGACATAAGGTGCGGCGGGGGCTTCAGCGGCCTGGGCAGTCATGCCGAACAGGCTGGCAGCGGCAAAAACGGCGCTGATGATCAGATTACGCATGCTTCACTCCTGGACAAGTTTTTCGCCTCGCGCAACGTGTTTTCAGACAGGTCCTGGCGGGCTTGAGTTCTGTAGTGTAACGGCAGCGGCCACAAAAAAGGGCGGCCAAGGCCACCCTTTTTATACTCGTTGCAACGGATTAATCGAGCGTTAACGTTGCAGGCGATATTTACCCCGTTCAACGCCCGATCCGCCGGCCTTAGTGCAGGCCCTGGATGTAGCTGGACACCGCGGCGATGTCTTCGTCGCTCAGCCGCTTGGCGATGGTCTGCATGGTCTTGGCATCGCCATCGTTGGTGCGGCCGCCTTCTTCCTTGCGGAAATCGGTCAGCTGCTTCGCGATGTATTGAGCGTGCTGGCCACCCAGGTGCGGGAAGCCGGCGGCTGCGTTGCCGGCGCCATTTGGCGAGTGGCAGCCGGTGCAGGATGGCAGGCCCTTGGCCAGGTCGCCGCCACGGAACAGTGCTTCACCGCGAGCGACGACTTTAGGATCGGCGGCACCAACGCTGCCTTTCTGGCTGGCGAAGTAGGCGGCGATGTCCGCCAGGTCCTGATCGCTCAGGTTGGTCAACAGGCCGGTCATTTCCAGAACGGTGCGCTTGCCCGACTTGATGTCGTGCAATTGCTTGGTCAGGTAACGTTCACCCTGACCCGCGAGTTTGGGAAAGTTTGGCGCCATGCTGTTGCCATCCGGGCCGTGGCAGGCGCCACAGACGGCGGCTTTGGCCTGGCCAGCTTTAGCATCACCCGGTTGTACTGCCTCACCTGCAGCATGGGCTATGCCGGAGATGCCCACGGTCAACAGCAGACTCACGATCAATTTCTTCATCAGCTAATCCAACTACGGCTAAGGGTTAAGAGTTATGGACCGGGCTTACTCGCTCATCCAAAGGATGATGGCTTGGTAATCCTCGGCACTGCAGTCCATGCACAAACCACGCGGCGGCATCGCCTTGAAACCCTGGGTCACGTGTTGCACCAGCGTCTCCATACCTTTCGCCAACCTCGGCGTCCAAGCATCCTGATCGCCTTTTTTCGGCGCCATGGGTAGTTGGCCGGAATGACAGGCACCACAAACACGGTTGTACACAGCTTCCGGATCCTGTGTAGCCTGAGCGCTGTAAAGCGGCATCAAGACACCGGCAGCTAGCAGCCATTTCGTCATAAAACGACCTTTTCAGGGTTGAGAGCGTGCTGCGTTCTAGTGCGCAATCAAGGTCTGTCGCTCTCGTGAACTTCATCCTACGCTGGGACAAAGCGCACACAAAATCTGCGGCATTATATACTGGCGTCACTGAAACGGAAGCGACACTGCTTGCCGCACCCATTCCTGGCGCCGCCCACATCGGAAATCCCATGCAACTCAAGAATCCCATCCTCGGTCTGTGCCAACAGTCCACCTTCATGCTCAGCGCCGCCAAAGTCGACCAATGTCCGGATGACGAGGGCTTCGAAGTCGCCTTCGCCGGGCGTTCCAACGCCGGCAAGTCGAGTGCCTTGAACACCCTGACCCACGCCAGCCTGGCGCGCACCTCGAAAACCCCGGGGCGCACGCAACTGTTGAATTTCTTCAAGCTAGACGATGAACGCCGTCTGGTCGACCTGCCGGGCTACGGTTATGCAAAAGTACCGATCCCGCTCAAGCAACACTGGCAGCGTCACCTGGAAGCGTACCTGGGTGGTCGAGAGAGTTTGAAAGGCCTGATCCTGATGATGGACATCCGCCATCCGATGACCGATTTCGACCTGCTGATGCTCGATTGGGCCGTGGCTGCCGGCATGCCGATGCACATTCTGCTGACCAAAGCGGACAAGCTGACCTATGGCGCGGCCAAGAACACGCTGCTCAAGGTCCAGGCGGAAATCCGCAAGGGCTGGGGCGATCTGGTGACGATTCAGCTGTTCTCGGCCCCGAAACGCATGGGCCTGGAAGAAGCCTATACCGTACTGGCAGGCTGGATGGAGCTGGCGGACAAGGGCGCCGAGGTAGAAGGCCAGTAAGGCAGCGAAAGCTGTCTGGGCACTCCAGACAGCTTTCTGCAGGCAAAAAAAACCCCGGGCTTCATATGGGGAGGGAGAAGTTCCGGGGTTCAAGCTCTAGACCGCTAGGGCGGGGTCCAGATATCTGCCAACACTTAACACAACATAGGAGCATCGAAGGGCTTCACCAGCCATTCAGTACCTCTGAGTGGTGCTTCGCAAGATTAGTTCAGATTTTTTTCAAATAGCTTTGAAATAACGCCGATAGCCTTCCGGACTAAACTGATTGCGCCCTTCTGCCGCGGCACTATGCCGCAGCAAGAACACGACATTTTCTGTAGGAGCGAGCTTGCTCGCGATGGAATTTCAGTCGAACACGATGTGCCTGACACTCCATCGCGAGCAAGCTCGCTCCTACAGGAAGGCTCAGTGAGCCTCATCCCAGTTATTTCCAACACCCACTTCGACCAGCAACGGCACGTCCAGTTTCGCGGCTTCACTCATGTGTACGCGAATTTCATCGCGAACCTGGTCGACCAGGTCTTCACGCACCTCCAGCACCAGTTCATCGTGCACCTGCAAAATGACTTTGGCGTCGAGGCCGGACGCGGTCAGCCAGTTATCCACAGCGACCATGGCTTTCTTGATGATGTCCGCAGCGGTGCCTTGCATCGGTGCGTTGATTGCCGTGCGTTCGGCGGCGGCGCGTTCTTGCGGCTTGTTGGAGTTGATGTCCGGCAGATACAGGCGACGCCCGAAGAACGTCTCGACATAACCCTGCTCGGCGGCCTGGGCACGCGTGCGGTCCATGTACTGGCGTACGCCGGGGTATCGGGCGAAGTAAGTATCGATGTAGGCCTTGGCGGTCTTGGTGTCGACGCCAATGTCCTTGCCGAGCTTCTGCGCCCCCATGCCGTAGATCAGGCCGAAGTTGATCGCCTTGGCGCTGCGGCGCTGGTCGGAGGTCACGTCGGCCAGTTCGACCTTGAACACTTCGGCGGCGGTCGCGGTGTGCACGTCCAGATTGTGGCGGAAGGCGTTCATCAGCCCTTCATCCCGTGACAGGTGCGCCATGATCCGCAACTCGATCTGCGAGTAGTCCGCCGCCAGCAGCTTGTAACCGGCCGGGGCCACGAAGGCCTGGCGGATACGACGCCCTTCGGCAGTACGCACCGGGATGTTCTGCAGGTTCGGATCGCTGGAGGACAGGCGCCCGGTGGAGGCGACAGCCTGGTGGTAAGACGTATGGATCCGCCCGGTGCGCGGGTTGATCTGTTCCGGCAAACGATCGGTGTAGGTGCTTTTCAGCTTGCTCATGGAGCGATATTCCATGAGCACTTTCGGCAATCGGTAGTCGTCTTCCGCCAGCTTGGCCAGCACCTCTTCGGCCGTGGACGGCTGGCCCTTGGCAGTCTTTTTCAGCACCGGCAGGCCGAGTTTCTCGTAGAGGATCACGCCGAGCTGCTTGGGCGAACCGAGGTTGAATTCCTCGCCGGCAATCTCGAAGGCTTCGCGCTCAAGTGCGACCATCTTGTCGCCCAGCTCGATGCTTTGCACGCCCAGCAGAGCGGCGTCGACGAATGCGCCCTGGCGCTCGATGCGCGCCAGCACCGGCACCAGCGGGATTTCGATGTCGGTCAGCACACTGGCCAGGCTCGGAATGGCCGAGAGCTTTTCGAACAGGGCCTGGTGCAGACGCAGGGTGATGTCCGCATCTTCGGCGGCGTAAGGCCCGGCCTGCTCAAGGGCGATCTGATCGAACGTCAGCTGTTTCACGCCTTTGCCGGCGATGTCCTGGAAGCTCACCGTGGTGTGGTCCAGATACTTCTGCGCCAGGCTGTCCATGTCATGGCGCGTGGCCGTGGAGTTGAGCACGTAGGACTCGAGCATGGTATCGAAGGCGATGCCGCGCACGGTGATGCCGTTGTCCTGTACGCCACCGATGGCGCAGTTGGCCAGGATATTCATGTCGAACTTGGCGTGCTGGCCGACCTTGAGCTTGTTCGGGTCTTCCAGAATCGGCTTGAGCGCGCGCAGGACCGTGTCGCGGTCCAGCTGCTGCGGCACGCCGATGTAGGAATGGGTCAACGGGATGTAGGCCGCTTCGTTAGCCTGAACCGCGAATGACAGCCCCACCAATTGCGCCTGCTGCGCGTCGATGCCGGTGGTTTCGGTGTCGAAGGCAAACAGCTTGGCGTTGTTCAGCTTTTCCAGCCAGGCATCGAAACGCGCCTGATCGAGGATGGTTTCGTAGGCGGCTTCAGCAGCGGCGGCCGGTGCTTCGGCCTCGGGTTCGCTGAACAGATCGTTGGCCGGTGCAGGCTCGGCGGCAGCGCTCAGCTCCAGGCGTTTGGCGTCGCGATCAAGGTCATTCAGCCAGCTCTTGAACTCCAGCAGGCTGTACAACTCGTAGAGTTTCGCCGGATCTTCCGCGCCCATTTGCAGGTCGTCGAGGCCAATGTCCAGCGGTACGTCGACCTTGATGGTCGCCAACTGATAGGAAAGGAAGGCCATTTCCTTGTGCTCTTCGAGCTTGGCCGGCAGGGTCTTGGCACCGCGAATCGGCAGGGTTGGCACGATGTCGAGCTGCGCATAGAGCTCGGTCAGACCGCCGTTCACACCGACCAGCAGGCCTGAAGCCGTCTTCGGGCCAATCCCCGGAACGCCCGGAATGTTGTCGGAAGAATCGCCCATGAGCGCCAGATAATCGATGATCTGCTCCGGAGCGACGCCGAATTTCTCCTTCACGCCCTCCACGTCCATGCTGCTACCGGTCATGGTGTTGACCAAGGTAATGTGACCATCGACCAGTTGCGCCATATCCTTGTCGCCCGTGGAGATGATTACCGGACGATCCGCCGCCGTACTGCTGCGGGCCAGGGTGCCGATCACGTCATCGGCCTCTACGCCTTCGACGCACAGCAGCGGGAAGCCCAGGGCGATCACGCTCTGGTGCAGCGGCTCGATCTGCACGCGCATGTCGTCAGGCATACTCGGACGGTTGGCCTTGTATTCGGCGTACATGTCATCGCGAAAAGTCCCACCCTTGGCGTCGAACACCACGGCAAACGGACTATTCGGATATTGCTTGCGCAGGCTCTTGAGCATGTTCAACACGCCCTTGACCGCGCCGGTCGGCAGGCCTTTGGACGTGGTCAGCGGTGGCAGCGCGTGAAAGGCGCGGTACAGGTAAGAAGAACCGTCCACCAGGACGAGGGGGGCTTGGCTCATGAGCAGGATCAACCTTTTCGGCGGGTCCGGCGCTAGAATAGCGGGACCGTTGACGACAAAGGGACAAGGTTATCATGCGCACACTAAATCGCCTGTTGCTGGCTGGCTTGTTTGCAATCACACCATTGGCCGTCATGGCGGCGGACGATGCGCCATCGCCGGAACCGGATGTGACCATTCGCACGGAAGGCGACAATACGATCAAGGAATACCGCCAGAATGGCTTCCTGTATGCCATTCAGGTAACACCGAAGGGCGGAAAACCGTACTTTCTGGTGCGCGCCGATGGATCGGACGGTAACTTTATCCGCTCGGATCAGCCCGATATGCTGATTCCGTCGTGGAAGATTTTCGAGTGGAAGTAGTTTCTTAATTTCAATCGGCGCTGGCTCAACAATGGCGCCCGTACTGGCAGCTTAAACATGTCTGTGTTCACCCCCCTGGCTCGGCCCGAGCTGGAAGCTTTTCTCGCCCCTTATGGCCTCGGCCGCCTGCTTGATTTCCAGGGGATTGCCGCCGGTAGCGAAAACACCAATTTTTTCATCAGCCTGGAGCAGGGCGAATTTGTCCTGACCCTGGTCGAGCGCGGTCCAGTTCAGGAAATGCCGTTCTTCATCGAACTGCTCGACGTACTGCACGGCGCCGACCTGCCGGTGCCTTACGCCCTGCGCACCACCGACGGCGTGGCCTTGCGCGAACTGGCGGGCAAACCTGCGTTGCTGCAACCGCGCCTGGCCGGCAAACACATCAAGCACGCCAATGCGCAACACTGCGCACAGGTCGGTGAGTTGCTCGGCCATCTGCACCTGGCGACCCAGGCCAACATGATCAAGCGCAAAACCGATCGCGGCCTGGACTGGATGCTGGAAGAGGGCACGCAGTTCCTGTCGCACCTCGATGCCGAACAGAAAGACCTGCTACAACGGGCGCTGGAAGAAATCACCCGACAGAAAGAAAAAATCCTCGCTCTGCCGCGGGCGAATATTCACGCCGACCTGTTCCGCGACAACGCGATGTTCGAAGGCACACACCTGACCGGACTGATCGACTTCTACAACGCCTGCTCCGGGCCGATGCTCTACGATGTGGCGATTGCCTTGAACGACTGGTGCTCGGACGACGAGGGCGTGATCGATGGACCGCGAGCACGGGCCTTGCTGGGCGCTTATGCGGCCTTGCGACCGTTCACCGCTGCCGAAGCCGAGTTGTGGCCGACCATGCTGCGGGTGGCTTGCGTACGGTTCTGGTTGTCACGCTTGATCGCGGCAGAGTCGTTTGCCGGGCAGGACGTGTTGATTCACGATCCGATGGAATTCCAGCTGCGCCTGGCGCAGCGGCAGACGGTCAATACGCCGTTGCCTTTCGCCCTTTAAAGGCTTCGCGAGCAGGCTCGCTCCCACAGGTTCACGGTGATCCTTGTGGGAGCGAGCCTGCTCGCGAATGGGGGCGCCACTTTTTTCGAATTACAACGACTCCAGGCACCCCGCCAGATCATTCCCCAATTTCTCCAGCACCTGCTCATAGCCCTGGGCAGTCGCCGGCGTGTAACCGCCCAACGCATCCAGTTCCGCCAGCTTCACCGGCAAGCCCGCCACCAGAGTTTCCGCAAGGCGCGGACGCAGCGGTGGTTCGCTGAACACGCAGGTCTTGCCGACCTCCTGCAAACGCGCGCGCATCGCCGCGACATGCTGGGCACCGGGTTGCACTTCGGCCGCGACACTGAACACACCCTCGTGCTTGAGGCCGTAGGCGTCTTCGAAGTAATCGAACGCTTCGTGGAACACGAAGTAAGGCTTGCCCTGAACATCGGCCAGGCGCTTCTTCAGGCGCGCATCCAACGCATCGAGACGCTCGTCGAAGGCTTTCAGGTTGCTCTGATAGCGCACGGCATTGTCAGGATCGGCCGCACTCAGGTCAGCCGCCATTTTCGTGGCGATGACCCGGGCGTTGACCGGCGACAGCCACAAATGTGCATCCAGGCTGCCTGGGCGATGATCGTGGTCGTGGTCGTCGGCTTCTTCGGCGTGGGAGTGGCTATCTTCGGCAAAACGGCGCAGTTTCATGCCTGGCAAATCCTGCACGGCGACGCTGGGCAGCGTACGACCATTGAGCACGCGAGGCAGGAAACCTTCCATGTCCGGGCCGATCCAGTACAGCAGGTCCACCGATTGCACCTTGCGTACGTCGGAAGGGCGCAGTGCATAGTTGTGCGGCGAGGCACCCGGTGGCAGCAAGACCTCAGGAATCGCCACGCCGTCCTGCACCGCTGCGGCGATCAACTGCAGGGGCTTGATGCTGGTAAGGACCTTGACCTCGGCCTGCGCCGGACCGATCAGCAGAAAACTTGCGAAAAATGCGACAAAGATAGAAAAAAGACGGGACACGATGACCACTCGAAGAGGCGAGAACGGGTAACATAATAACGTCTCTCACAAAACTCGTCGCCGCTCATGCTAAAAACACCGATTGCCAGCCGCCCCCACGACCACTCGCATTGCGTTCACAGCGCTTTGTCCGAGGCCGACGCCCTGTGCGCTCGTCAAGGCCTGCGCCTGACCGCATTGCGCCGACGGGTGCTGGAACTGGTTTGGCAAAGCCACAAGCCGCTGGGCGCCTACGACATTCTCGCGGTCCTCAGCGAGCAGGACGGTCGCCGCGCCGCGCCGCCGACGGTGTACCGCGCGCTGGATTTCCTGCTGGAAAACGGCCTGGTCCATCGGATTTCCTCGCTCAACGCCTTTATCGGCTGCAATCACCCGGAACATGCACACCAGGGTCAGTTCCTGATCTGCCGTGTGTGCCACGCCGCCATCGAGCTCGAGCAAAAATCCATCAGCGACGCGATCATCGCCAGCGCCAGGGATGTCGGGTTTATCGTCGAAGGCCAGACCGTCGAAGTGGTCGGTCTGTGCTCGGGTTGCCAGGGGGCTTGATGAGCAACGCGCTGATCCGTCTAGAGCAGGTTGCCGTCACGTTCGCCGGGCAACCGGTGCTGGACAACATTGAGCTGAGTGTCGAGCCTGGGCAGATCGTGACACTGATCGGCCCCAACGGCGCCGGCAAAACCACACTGGTACGTGCCGTGCTCGGCCTGTTGAAACCGGACAGCGGCAACGTCTGGCGTAAGCCCAAACTGCGGGTCGGCTACATGCCGCAAAAACTCCATGTCGACCCGACCCTGCCGCTGTCGGTGCTGCGCTTCCTGCGCCTGGTGCCGGGCGTAGACCGTGCGATGGCCTTGGCGGCACTCAAGGAAGTCGGTGCCGAGCAGGTCATCGACAGTCCGGTGCAAAGCGTTTCCGGTGGTGAAATGCAACGCGTGCTACTGGCCCGGGCCTTGTTGCGCGAACCGGAGTTGCTGGTACTCGACGAACCGGTACAGGGTGTCGACGTTGCCGGCCAGGCTGAGCTGTACAGCCTGATCACCCGCCTGCGCGACCGTCACGGTTGCGGCGTGCTGATGGTCTCCCACGATTTGCATCTGGTGATGAGCACCACGGATCAAGTGGTTTGCCTCAATCGTCACGTCTGCTGTTCAGGCCATCCCGAGCAGGTCAGCGGCGATCCGGCGTTCGTCGAGCTGTTCGGAAAAAACGCACAAAGCCTGGCGATTTATCACCACCATCACGACCACGCCCACGACTTGCACGGCTCAGTGGTCAAGGCGCCCGCATCGGGCCAACCCCATGTTCACGGAGATGGCTGCAAGCATGGCTGATTTTCTGCTCTACGCCCTGCTTGCAGGTCTGGCCCTGGCCGTTGTCGCAGGCCCGTTGGGGTCTTTCGTGGTCTGGCGACGCATGGCTTATTTTGGCGACACCCTGTCCCACGCGGCATTGCTCGGCGTGGCCTTGGGCTTCCTGCTGGACGTCAGCCCGACGGTTGCCGTGACCGTCGGCTGCTTGCTGTTGGCGGTGTTACTGGTGACCTTGCAACAACGCCAGCCATTGGCATCCGACACGCTTTTGGGAATTCTCGCACCCAGCACGCTCTCACTGGGCCTGGTGGTACTAAGCTTCATGCACGAAGTGCGGATCGACCTGATGGCCTATCTGTTCGGCGACCTGCTGGCAATCAGTCCAACCGATCTGGCCTGGATTCTTGGCGGCAGTGCGGCCGTGCTGGCCTTGCTGGTTGCATTGTGGCGGCCATTGCTGGCAATCACTGTGCATGAAGAACTGGCCAGGGTCGAAGGCCTTCCAGTGGCCGGATTGCGCCTGGCGCTGATGTTGCTGATCGCCGTGGTGATTGCCGTGGCGATGAAAATCGTCGGCGTGCTACTGATCACTTCGTTGCTGATCATCCCGGCGGCTGCGGCACAACGTCACGCCCGCTCGCCGGAGCAGATGGCACTGGGCGCGAGCCTGCTGGGCATACTCGCCGTGTGTGGCGGGCTGGCGTTGTCCTGGTTCAAGGACACCCCGGCCGGCCCGTCGATTGTGGTGGCAGCCGCCGCGCTGTTTCTGCTGAGTTTTGTT
The DNA here is from genome assembly GCF_052112305.1 of Pseudomonas sp. QLc11A. NCBI lineage: Bacteria > Pseudomonadati > Pseudomonadota > Gammaproteobacteria > Pseudomonadales > Pseudomonadaceae > Pseudomonas > Pseudomonas sp. QLc11A. The sequence continues at coordinate 241,865 of NZ_JAVAJJ010000006.1, read as the reverse complement.
CTGCCCCGCCGAGGGGTGTAGACTTGCTCGTTTTTTGCGCAAATAGAGAGTCGCAGGAATGAAGTCGTTCGCCTCCCGTTATCTGCTCCTTGTCGCATTTTCTTTGCTGCTGGGCGCCTGCCAAAGCACGCCACCGGCGGCCACCGAGGCCGCCAATGCGCGAGCCACGGCCATCGTACAGCTGGAACAAAACATCGCCAGCGATGAACTGGCCACCGCCGAAGACCAATTGGCGGCCTTGCAGGCCGAATCGCCCAACGATGCATCCCTTGAGCAGTACCAGCGGCAACTGGCCGAAGCCTATCTGCGCCGCAGCCAGATCGTGCTGCAAAAAGGTGATGTGGATGCCGCTGCAACCGCCCTGAGCCGTGCCCGCGCGTTGATGCCCAAGGCTCCGGCACTGACCGGCGGAGTCAACGGCTCGATTGCCCAGGCGCGCAAGGCCGAGCTGGAAAAAGCCGAAGCCGCCCTGAAGGCTGCCGAAGCCAAGCCAAAAGCCAAGGTCATCGATCTGACGGCTGAAAGCACCACGGTCGCGCTGAATATCAACGATATGGGCAAACTGCGTCGCCAACTGGATGCCATCGCCGCCGATGTGGTGAATTTTCAGTGCGAGGTGAGCATTCAGGCTCCACGCACCGATGATTACCCTTGGCTGGCGACATTGCTGACAAAACGGGTGAACAAGCTCGATCCCGAGTTTGACCTGAAGCTGGAGCGACAGATTTTGCGCAGTGTTCCGGCGCAGATGGTTCTAACACCCCGCAAATCTTAAAAGCATCGCGAGCAAGCTCGCTCCCACAGTAGAGACGTGTTGGTCACAAGATTTGTGGCAACTCGGATCCCTGTGGGAGCGAGCTTGCTCGCGATGGCGGCCTCTTTAGCTCCAAAGATCCTCAGGCCGGAATCACCCTGGCCTTCGCCTCCCTGTCCCAAACCCGATGTTGCCCGATCGCGGCGAAAAACCCTTTGATCAATTTCGCGTCCGTCCCCACGATCAATCCCACATCAGCCTCCAGCCTCAACACATCCAGCAACTGCTTCGCTTCACCCTGCAAGGCGATAGCCTTGAGATGTTTGTATGCCTCCAGCAGGTAATGCAGCGCCACGCCGTCTGTACTCAGCGCCTTGATCGACGCGGCTCCGCCCGGCACGAACACCGCGTCGAATGCCACCGACGGCGAGCCCTCCATCGAAGCATCGACCACCAGGGTTTTGCCATCGGCGGTTTTCACGGGTGCAGAGGTCGGCCCCAGTAACTTCGCGTGAGCGCCCTGCGCTGCAAGCGCTTTCTTCATCGCATCAATCGCAACGCTATCAACGCCATTGGCCGCCAGAATCGCGACTTTTCGCGTCTTGATGTTCTCCGGCAATAAATTGGCCTGGCTCAATGCCGGAGAGTGATCCGGTGCGGTTTTGCGCACCTCGACGGTTCCTCGAGCCGGCGTAGGCAATCCAAGGTTCTGCGCCACTCGCTTGGCCAACTCCAGATCGATATTGGCGAGAATTTCGTTCACTTCCCGGGCGCGGATCGCCTCACGCTCAACCTTGCCCAATTCAAAGCTGTAGGCCGAGATGATGTGCTCCCGTTCATGCTCACTCATGCTGTGGAAAAACAAGCGAGCCTGGGAGAAGTGGTCGGCGAACGACTCGCTGCGCTGGCGAATCTTGTTGGCGTCGATGCGCTCCGGATAACTCTCGAATCCTCCATCCTGAGCCGAAACAGGCGTTTCCTTTGGCCAGCCGCCATCGATGGAGTTCGGCTCATAAGACGCACGTCCCTTGTCGATGGTGGTGCGGTGCTGCGCATCCCGCTGACCGTTGTGGAAGGGCGACACCGGACGGTTGATCGGGATCTCGTGAAAATTCGGCCCACCGAGTCGGCTGATTTGCGTGTCGGTGTAGGAAAACAATCGACCTTGCAGCAGAGGGTCGTTGGAGAAATCGATCCCCGGAACGATATGCCCGGGGCAGAAGGCAACCTGCTCGGTTTCGGCGAAGAAGTTGTCCGGGTTGCGGTTCAGCACCATCTTGCCCAGCGGCGTGATGGGCACGAGCTCTTCGGGAATCAGCTTGGTCGGGTCGAGAATGTCGAAATCGAAGGCGTGTTCATTTTCTTCTTCGATGACCTGCACCCCCAACTCCCATTCCGGGTAGTCGCCGATCTCAATCGACTCCCACAGATCACGCCGATGGTAGTCGGCGTCCTTTCCCGCAAGTTTCTGCGCTTCGTCCCACACCAGGGAGCAAGTGCCGGCCGTAGGGCGCCAGTGGAATTTGACGAAGCGCGACTTGCCCTCGGCATTGATCAGGCGAAAGGTGTGCACGCCGAAGCCCTGCATGCTGCGCAGGCTTTTCGGGATCGCCCGGTCGGACATTGCCCACATCACCATGTGCGCCGACTCCGGTACCAGCGAAACAAAGTCCCAGAACGTATCGTGGGCCGAGCCACCGGTAGGGATTTCGTTATGCGGCTCGGGTTTGACCGCGTGCACGAAGTCGGGAAACTTGATCGCATCCTGTATGAAAAACACCGGCATGTTATTGCCCACCAGGTCGAAGTTGCCTTCGTCGGTGAAGAACTTCACGGCGAAACCCCGTACATCACGCACGGTATCGCCTGACCCTCGCGGCCCCTGTACCGTGGAAAAGCGCACGAACACCGGCGTTCTCTTCGCGGGGTCCTGCAGGAAACCGGCCTTGGTCAGCACCGAATGGTTTTCATAGCTCTGGAAATAACCATGGGCACCGGTGCCGCGAGCGTGAACGATGCGTTCGGGAATGCGCTCATGATCAAAATGCGTGATCTTTTCACGCATGATGAAATCTTCCAGCAGCGACGGTCCGCGGGCCCCGGCCTTCAGGGTGTTCTGGTTGTCCGCCACCTTCACACCCTGGTTAGTGCGCAAGGCCTGCTCAGTGGCATCGGAGCGAAATGCTTTCAGGCTGTCGAGCTTGGCGTTGGTGTTGTGGCGGTCCGGGGTATCGGTCCCGGCCAGGACGCTCTTGGTGGCGGCAGGCTTCTTGGTACTCATCAGGCGTGAACTCCTCAGGCATATTCCAGTGGCCTAAGTAGTGACTGACGAGCTTATTCAGCCGTTCCTTTTTTCTGACCTTTGATCGCGTTATTGCCAAATGACAGGACAAATGCGAAATAAATGCTAAGAACCTCTATACGGACAGGCTAAAATGCGCGCCCGGCTAACCGCTGACCCTTTTCTAACGCGCCCCACAAGGTTCGCTACGTGATCGAGTTTCAAAACGTCCATAAAACCTACCGCGTCGCCGGTAAGGAAATCCCCGCGCTGCATCCGACCAGTCTGACGATTGAGAACGGGCAGGTTTTCGGCTTGATCGGTCATTCCGGCGCAGGAAAAAGTACCCTGCTGCGTCTGATCAATCGCCTGGAAAACGCCAGTGGCGGCAAGATCACCGTCGACGGTGAAGAAGTCACCGCGCTCGACGCCAACGGCCTGCGCCGCTTCCGTCAGCAGGTCGGGATGATTTTCCAGCACTTCAACCTGCTGGCCTCCAAGACCGTCGCCGACAACGTCGCACTGCCACTGACCCTGGCCGGCGAACTGTCGCGCAGCGAGATCGATGCGCGCGTGGCCGAGTTGCTGGCGCGGGTCGGTTTGTCCGACCACGCGAAAAAGTACCCGGCGCAATTGTCCGGCGGGCAAAAGCAGCGTGTCGGCATTGCCCGCGCCTTGGCGACCAAGCCAAAAATCCTGCTGTGCGATGAAGCCACCAGCGCTCTCGACCCGCAAACCACTGCATCGGTCCTGCAATTGCTGGCCGAGATCAATCGCGAGCTGAAACTGACCATCGTGTTGATCACCCACGAAATGGACGTGATCCGCCGGGTCTGCGACCAAGTGGCCGTGATGGACGCCGGCATGATCGTCGAGCAAGGCTCGGTGGCCGAGGTGTTCCTGCATCCGAAGCACCCGACCACCAAACGCTTTGTGCAGGAAGACGAGCAGATCGACGAAAGCGAACAGCGTGACGACTTCGCTCACGTACCGGGGCGCATCGTGCGTCTGACCTTCCAGGGCGATGCGACCTACGCGCCGTTGCTGGGCACCGTCGCCCGGGAAACCGGGGTGGACTACAGCATCCTGGCCGGTCGTATCGACCGCATCAAAGACGTCCCTTACGGGCAACTGACCCTGGCCGTGACCGGCGGTGACATGGAGGCGGCGTTCGCCCGCTTCACCGCAGCCGACGTCCACATGGAGGTGCTGCGCTAATGGAAGCCCTGACAAGTTTCTTCGCCAACATCGACTGGCTCGAAATCTGGCTGGCCACCGGCGACACTTTGCTGATGCTCGGCGGTTCGCTGTTGTTCACCGTGCTGCTCGGCTTGCCGCTGGGCGTGCTGCTGTTCCTGTGCAGCCCGCGCCAGTTGCTGGAAGCCAAAGGTGTCTACGCGATGTTGTCGCTGGTGGTGAACATCCTGCGTTCGCTGCCGTTCATCATCCTGTTGATCGTGATGATTCCGTTCACCGTGTTGATCACCGGTACATCCCTCGGCGTTGCCGGTGCGATCCCGCCGCTGGTGGTGGGTGCCACGCCGTTTTTCGCGCGCCTGGTGGAAACCGCCCTGCGTGAAGTGGACCGCGGCATCATCGAAGCCACCCAGGCCATGGGTGCGACCACGCGACAGATCATCACCAATGCGTTGCTGCCTGAGGCTCGTCCGGGCATCTTCGCGGCGATTACGGTGACCGCAATTACACTGGTGTCCTACACGGCGATGGCGGGTGTTGTCGGCGCCGGTGGTCTGGGTGACCTGGCAATCCGCTTCGGTTACCAGCGATTCCAGACCGATGTGATGGTCGTGACAGTGGTGTTGCTGCTGGTCCTGGTCCAGGTACTACAAACCGTTGGCGACAAGTTGGTCGTCCACTTTTCCCGCAAGTAAGACATGAGCCGGCCATTCGCTGGCAGGCGCCAAACGGGCGCCTCACAAGGAGTTAGCTGAATGAAAAAACTACTCGTCGCCTTCGCTGCCGTTGCCGCATTCTCGGCCCACGCGGCTGACACCCTGACCGTCGCGGCCACCCCGGTGCCACACGCCGAGATCCTCGAATTCGTGAAGCCGACCCTGGCCAAAGAAGGCGTGGAGCTGAAGGTCAAGGTCTTCACCGACTACATCCAGCCGAACGTGCAAGTCGCGGAAAAGCGCCTGGACGCCAACTTCTTCCAGCACCAGCCGTACCTGGATGAGTTCAACAAGGCCAAGGGCACAAACCTGGTATCCGTCGCTGGCGTGCACCTGGAACCCCTGGGCGCTTACTCCAGCAAGTACAAGACCCTCGCTGAATTGCCTGGCGGCGCCAACGTGGTGATCCCGAACGACGCCACCAACGGCGGCCGTGCACTGTTGCTGATGGCCAAGGCCGGGCTGATCAAGTTGAAGGATTCGAACAACATCCTGTCGACCGTGAAGGACATCACCGAGAACACCAAGGACCTGAAAATCCGCGAACTGGAAGCCGCGACCATCCCGCGCGTGCTGACCCAGGTCGACCTGGCGCTGATCAACACCAACTACGCGCTGGAAGCCAAGCTTGATCCGGCCAAGGACGCGCTGGTCATCGAAGGCAACGACTCGCCGTACGTGAACATCCTGGTGGCTCGCCCGGATGACAAGGACAGCGAGGCGATGAAGAAGCTGGTTGCAGCTTTGCACAGCCCGGAAGTGAAGGCCTTCATCCTCGAGAAGTACAAAGGCGCGGTAGTGCCGGCGTTCTGACCGACTGAAAGCAACAAAAAAGGGCGCATCGAATGCGCCCTTTTTTTGTGCCAGAAACACCGCCCCCCTGTGGGAGCGAGCTTGCTCGCGATGGCGGTGTATCAGTCAATGTAGATGTTGAATATTACGGTCTCATCGCGAGCAAGCTCGCTCCCACAGGTTTAGCGGTGTCTTTAGTTGCGCTTGAGCATTACCGGCAACTGCGCCACCAGCTTCGCGTTGTTCAACGGCGCCCGGATGAAGCCGCGCTGCGTGCCGTCCGGCCCGATCACCGCGAGGTTGCCACTGTGGTCGACGGTGTAGTTTGGCTTGTTGGTGTCCGCCGGAATGAACGGAATGCTCACCGCGTTGGAGACCTTTTGCAGCTCATCGATCGACTTTGGCGTCAGGCCGACAAATTGCGGGTCAAAGTAGCCCAGGTACTGCTTGAGCTGCTGGGGGGTGTCGCGATTGGGGTCGATACTGACCAGCACGATCTGCAACTTATCCACCGCCTCGGGCGGCAACTCGCTCTTGATCTGTCGCAGCTGGGCGAGGGTGGTCGGGCAGACGTCCGGGCAGAAGGTGTAGCCGAAGAACAGCAGGCTCCACTTACCCTTCAATTCATTGATCGCGACCGGCTGGCCGTCCTGATTGGTCATCGTCACGTCCGGCAGATTGCGGCCTTGCGGCAGCAAAATGATACCGGCGTCGATCAGCGCCGTCGGGTCGCCCTGGTCTTTCCCGGACAGTACCTTGTTGACGGTCAGGCCCAGGATCAGTGCGACCAGGGCGACGAGGATGAAGACGGTTTTCTGGGTTCGAGTCATAGGTTCAACAGTAAGTAGTGGTCTACGAGCAGGGCGATAAACAGCAGGAACAAGTAGTAAATAGAGTACTTGAACGTGTTGATCGCCGCGTGCGGCCGAGTGCCACGGTACAACACCACGGCCCATTGCAGAAAGCGCGCGCCCAGCCCGAGCGCGCAGACCAGGTAGAGCATACCGCTCATGTGGATCACGTAGGGCATCAGGCTGACGGCGAGCAGCGCAAAGGTATACAGCAGGATATGAATCTTGGTGTAGTGCTCGCCATGGGTGACCGGCAGCATCGGGATGTCGGCCTTGGCGTATTCCTCCTTGCGATGGATTGCCAGCGCCCAGAAGTGCGGCGGGGTCCAGGCGAAGATGATCAGCACCAGCAGCAGCGGTTCGGCGCTGACGTGACCGGTGGCTGCGGTCCAGCCGAGCAAGGGCGGCGCGGCACCGGCCAGACCGCCGATGACGATGTTCTGCGGGGTCGCACGCTTGAGGAATCCGGTGTAGATCACCGCATAGCCAAGCAGCGAGGCGAGGGTCAACCACGCGGTCAGCGGGTTGGTAAACGCCAGCAGCATGGCTTGCCCGAGGGCCGCCAATACCAGCGCGAACGTCAGCGCGGCGGTCGGAGAAATTCGGCCTTCGGCGAGCGGCCGTTTGTGAGTGCGCGCCATCACCGCGTCGATGCGCCGGTCCACCACATGATTGACCGCCGCGGCGCCACCGGCACACAGGGCGATGCCCAGGTTGCCGAACACCAGCACCGTCCACGGCACCCCGGCACGGGTCGCGAGGAACATCCCCACCAGTGACGTGATGAGCATCAGCACCACGACTTTGGGTTTTGTCAGTTCCAGGTAGTCACGCCAGATCGCCTGACTGGGACGTTCGCCGATCAGAATCGCCATGGCATCTCTCCTTTTATTGTTATGGGCCCGGCTGAATGTTTACGCAGGCTGAAGCGCCAGCGCGTTGGCTGCTTGACCCGGACCAGACTGGTTCGGGCGTGGTAGTTGACCAGCACCATGGTCAGCAACAGCGCCGCGCCGCCCGCGTTATGTGCGACGGCCACCGGCAGAGGCAGATGAAATAGCACGTTGCTGATGCCCAAAGTGATTTGTGCGCCAAGGGCGATCAGCACCAGGCCTGCCAGGCGCGTCATGCCGACCGCCTTCAATTGCCAGGCCAGACCGAGCAACACCAGGGTGACCAGCAAGGCGCCGATGCGATGGGTCAGGTGGATGGCCGTACGGGCATCGCTGTCCAGTTGCCCGCCGAGGTAATTCGGGCCGATGTGTTGGGTCAGATGAAAGCCATTGGCGAAGTCGGCGGGCGGCAACCACTGGCCGTGACAGGTCGGAAAGTCGATGCAGGCCACGGCGGCGTAGTTGGAACTGACCCAGCCACCGAGGGCGATTTGCCCGATCACCAGCAACAGCCCCGCCGTCGCCCAGTGCTGCAAACGTCGTGGCACGGTCAGCGCCGGCAGCACGCCGGACAGGCGCAAGGTCAGCAGAAACAATAGGCTCAAGGTCGCGAAGCCGCCAAGCAAATGCCCGGTGACCACCTGCGGCCAGAGCTTGAGCGTTACCGTCCACATGCCGAACGCGGCCTGTCCGATGACCACCGCCAACAGAAACAATGGCAACTTCACCGGTTGCCCCGGATGACGGCGATGCAACCACGCACGACCGGCCAACACCGCGATCAACACGCCCAGCGTGCCAGCGAAGTAGCGGTGGATCATCTCGTTCCAGCCCTTGTGGGCCTCGACCGGAGCGTCCGGGAAATGCAATTCGGCATGGGCCAGCTGGGCTTCGCTTTTCGGCACGCTGATGAAACCGTAGCAGCCAGGCCAGTCCGGGCAGCCGAGGCCGGCGTGGGTCAGGCGGGTGTAGGCGCCGAGCAATACCACGATCAGTGCCAGCAAGGTGGCAAACAACGCGAGGCGAAATCCAGGCTTGGCCATGACGATGCCCTTATCCGATGTTCGACAGTTTCAGCAGGTGGCGCAGATCGTTCAGCAGGTCCTTGCCCTTCACCGACGGGTCGTAGCGCAGCACCAGATTGCCGTGGGGGTCGATGATCCACAGGTGCGGCACGTCATTGCTCTGAGCGCCTTTTGTGTAGGCAGGCAAGTCCAGTGAATAGCGTTGCAACTGCGGGTACTCGCGTTGAAGTTTAGTCTCGTAATCGCTGTTCAGCGCCTGCGCGGCGGCCAATGCATGGCTGGCGCGGGACGCATCGCGGCCGAGGCCGATCTGGATCTGCCGCGCCAGATACACCAGTTGCTGGCAGTCCACCGCGCAATCTTTGGGCGCGGTCACCAGGATTTGCCAACGCTCTTCCTGGGCCTGCACGCCAATGTCCGCGCGGGTCTGACCGTTGCCGATCAGTTCGCCGTGATAACTGCGGCCCTCGGGCACCCAGAAATTCAGCTTGTACATGCCGGTGGCAAGGATCATCGGACCGATTACCCCGAGCAGGATCAGCAGCAGTTGCATACGGCCCTTGCGCCGGTTCACCGAAGGTTTCGCCTCAGACATGCTGGGTGGATTCATGGCCGCTCCCATGGTGTTTCTCCTTTGCGTTGTGCCAGCCGAGATAGAGATAAAGACCGAACAGGGCGATCGCCATGGCGAACCACTGCACGGCATAAGCGATGTGTTTTTCCGGGCCCGTGGCGACCACCGGCCAGTCGGCCTGATAGGTGGCGGGGCCGGTTTCGGCGCGTAGCTCAAAGGCAAAGCCTTCGCGGTTCAGCGTCTTCCAGAGACTGGCCGGTTCAACGGCCGTAATCAGCTTCGGCCACGTCGCTGTCGCCGGGTCTGCATGCAACTGAAATGGTGCACCGGGGGAGACGTAGACCCACGCGTCGAGGCTGACTGCCTCGGCAGGTGTCTTGAATTGCACGGGTGTGCGGCGTTCCGGCCAGGGCAGCCAGCCGCGATTGACCAGCAGCCAGAGCCCGCTGGCCTGATCATGAAAGGGTTGCAACAGCTCGACGCCGACCCTGCCGTTACGTTGACTGTTGTCCAGCAGCAGGCTGTGTTCGGCATCGAAGCGGCCGTGCAGGCGAACCCGGCGGAAAGCCGGGTCAGCGGTGTATTGCAGCTCGGTGCTGGCCATCGGCTCGGCGGCCCGGCGCTCGGCGTAGGTGTGCAGCAGCGCGCTTTTCTCCGCGCCCCGGCTCAATTGCCAGAACCCCAGGGACACCAGTAGCGGCAGCAACAGCGCGACCACCAGCGTTGGCACGATACCCGGCCGAAAGCGCTTCATGGCATCGCCAGAAAGTTGGTCATCGCGATAGCTATACTCAAGTGCATCGCTTGTCCCCCGGAGGTCCCACCATGCTCAAAGCAGCCATCGTCCTGATGCTGATTGCCACGGTTGTCAGCCTGTTCAGCGGCCTGTTTTTTCTGGTCAAGGACGACAGCAGCTCAAACCGCCTCGTCATTGCCTTGAGTGTGCGTGTCACGCTGGCCGCCCTTACCCTCGGTCTGATCACCTGGGGTTTTTTCAGCGGCCAGCTGGTTTCCCATGCCCCCTGGTAACCGTGTAGGAGCCAGCTTGCTGGCGATGGTGTGTCAGACACGTTGATTTCGACTGACACACCTTCGCCAGCAAGCTCGCCCCTACAGTACGTAGACGAAAACGAACAACCCGATCCACACCACATCCACGAAGTGCCAGTACCAGCTCGCCGCTTCGAAGCCGAACTGGTGCTCGCTGTCGAAGTGCCCGTGCATGACCCGCATCAGCATCACGAACAGGATGATGGTGCCGATGGTCACGTGGGCGCCGTGGAACCCGGTGAGCATGAAGAAGGTCGCGCCGTAGATGCCCGAACCCAGGGTCAGACCCAGTTCGCGGTAGGCGTGCATGTACTCTTCGGCCTGGAAGATGAGGAATGCACAGCCCAACACTACGGTGAGCGCCAGCCAGAGTTTCAGTGCGCCGCGATGGCCCTTTTTCAAGGCGTGGTGGGCGATGGTCACAGTCACACTGGAGCTCACCAGCAACACGGTGTTGAGCAGCGGCAGACCCCAGGGGCTGATGACCTCCTTGGGCGGCGGAAACAGTTTCGAGTCGGGGTTGTCCAGCAGCGGCCAGGTGAACTGGAAGTTCGGCCACAGCATGTGCGTGATGCCTTGGGCGCCTTCACCGCCAAGCGCCGGCCCAGAGATGTGACGCACATAAAACAGAGCGCCGAAAAAGGCGATGAAGAACATCACCTCCGAGAAAATGAACCAGCTCATGCCCCAGCGGAACGAGCGATCCATTTGTGCGCTGTACAAGCCGTCGCGACTTTCCTTGATCACCGTGCCGAACCAACCGAACAGCATGTAGGCCAGCAGTAACCCGCCGACGAAAAAGATCAGTGGCCCGTGGGATTCCGGGCGCGCTGCTTTCAGATCATTGAACCAGGTGGCCAGGCCAAACACCGTGACGAACATGCCGACCGTGGCGATGATTGGCCATTTGCTCTGGGCCGGTACGTAATAATGTTCATGAGTTGCCATTTATTGTTCTCCTTATCGGGCACGCTCAGCCGCCAGTGTTTACAGCTACCGGTGGATGTCGGGCGGTGATATCGAACAGCGTGTAAGACAGCGTCAGGTGCTTCACATCCTTGGGCATGTCACGGTCAACGATGAAACGTACCGGCATCTCGATCCGTTGACCGGGCTGCAGCACTTGCTGGGTAAAGCAGAAACATTCGGTCTTGTGGAAGTACGCCGCCGCGGAGCTTGGCGCGATGCTCGGCACGGCCTGGGCACTCATCGGCTTATCGGTAGGGTTGTGGGCGATGAAGATCATCTCGTTCACCGCCCCCGGGTTAGCGGTCAGCTCGTCATGCTTGGGGTAAAAATCCCATGGCATATCGGCGGTATTGGTCGACAGGAACTGCACACGCACCTGCCGCGAGGTGTCGACCGTCTGCTCCCCCTCGTACTGCCCGGCGGTCTTGCCATTGATGCCGAAGGCCCTGCACATCACGTCGTAGATCGGCACCAGCGCAAAGCCGAATACAAACATTGCTCCCACTACCAGCAATAGACGGGTGACCAGTTTCTTCAGCGAAATCGAGTCAGCCATGATTGCAAACCTCTACGCCAACCCCTGTAGGAGCGAGCCCGCTCGCGAAAAACCTGAGAGCGCCGCGGGGTACCAGGCCTCCAGCGTTATCGTTGACGACCATCGCGAGCAAGCTCGCTCCTACAAAGGGGCAGGTATTCATTTCACTTCCGGCGGCGTGGTGAAGGTGTGATACGGCGCCGGCGACGGGATGCTCCACTCCAGGCCTTCAGCCCCATCCCACGGTTTGGCCGGTGCTGGCGCGCCGCCGCGAATGGTCTTGATCACGATGAACAGGAAGAAGATCTGCGTGGCCCCGAACATGAATGCGCCGATCGACGACACCATGTTGAAGTCGGCGAACTGCAGGTTGTAGTCCGGAATCCGTCGCGGCATGCCCGCCAGACCCACAAAGTGCATAGGGAAAAAGGCCAGGTTCATGCCGATGAACGACAGCCAGAAATGCAGCTTGCCGAGGGTTTCGTCGTACATGTGGCCGGTCCATTTCGGCAACCAGTAGTAGGCCGAGGCGAAGATCCCGAAGATCGCCCCCGGTACCAGCACGTAATGGAAGTGCGCGACCACGAAGTAGGTGTCCTGGTACTGGAAGTCCGCCGGGGCGATGGCCAGCATCAATCCGGAGAAACCGCCAATGGAGAACAGGATCACGAACGCAACGGCAAACAGCATCGGTGTCTCGAACGTCAGCGAGCCCTGCCACATGGTACTGGCCCAGTTGAATACCTTCACGCCCGTTGGCACCGCAATCAGCAGAGTGGCGTACATGAAGAACAGCTCGCCCACCAGCGGAATGCCGACCACGAACATGTGATGCGCCCAGACAATGAACGACAGGAACGCGATACTCGCCGTGGCGTAGACCATCGAGGTATAGCCGAACAGCGGCTTGCGCGAGAACGCCGGAATGATCGAGCTGACGGCACCGAAGGCCGGCAGGATCATGATGTACACCTCGGGGTGGCCGAAGAACCAGAACACGTGCTGGAACAGCACCGGGTCACCGCCACCGGCGGCGCTGAAGAAGCTGGTGCCGAAGTGGATGTCCATCAGCATCATGGTCACGCAGCCCGCCAGCACCGGCATCACCGCGATCAGCAGGAACGCCGTGATCAGCCAGGTCCAGACGAACAGCGGCATTTTCATCAGCGTCATGCCGGGGGCGCGCAGGTTGAGGATGGTGGCGATCACGTTGATCGCCCCCATGATCGAACTGATCCCCATCAAGTGGATGGCGAAAATGAAGAAGGTCACGCTTTCGGGCGCATAGGTCGTCGACAGCGGCGCGTAGAATGTCCAGCCGAAGTTCGGCCCGCCACCGGGTGTGAACAGGGTCGACACCAGCATCAGGAACGCCGCCGGCAACAGCCAGAAGCTGAAGTTGTTCATCCGCGGCAGGGCCATGTCCGGCGCGCCGATCATCAGCGGGATCATCCAGTTGGCGAGGCCGACGAAGGCCGGCATCACCGCACCGAAGACCATCACCAGACCGTGCATGGTGGTCATCTGGTTGAAGAATTCCGGCTGGACGATCTGCAGCCCCGGCTGGAACAGCTCGGCGCGAATCACCATCGCGAACGAACCGCCAAGCAGGAACATGGAGAACGCAAACCACAGGTACAGGGTGCCGATGTCCTTGTGGTTGGTGGTCAGCACCCAGCGCATCAGGCCTTTGGCGGGGCCGTGGGCGTGGTCGGTGGCGGTATGAACATGTTCATCGATTACAGCAGTCATGTCCTGTCTCCTGCAAACAGATGGGCTGGGCAGGCCGGGGTGCGTAGCCCCGACCGGTTCCTTACGTGCGCAATAGACCGGGTCATTTGCTTTCCGCCTGTTTCAGCTCCAGCACTTCTTTTGGCGTGACCATGTCGCCCTTGTTGTTGCCCCAGGCGTTACGTTCATAGGTCACGACCGCTGCGATATCGACTTCCGAGAGCTGTTTGCCGAATGCGGCCATGGAAGTGCCAGGCTTGCCGTGGAAGACAATGCTCAGGTGATCTTCTTTCGGTCCGGTGGCGATTTTCGAGCCCTTGAGTGCCGGGAACATCGGCGGCAGGCCCTGGCCTTCGGCCTGGTGACAGGCCACGCAAGTGGTGTGATAGACCTTATCGCCGCGCTCCTTGAGCTCGTCGAGGGTCCATTCCTTGCTGGTCAGCTCTTTGAGCTGCGCGGCCTCGACCTTGCGATCGGCCAGCCATTTTTCGTAATCGGCCTTTTCCTTGACCTCGACCACGGTCGGCATGAAGCCGTGATCCTTACCGCACAACTCGGCACATTGGCCACGGTAGATGCCGGGCTTGTCGATACGGGTCCAGGCTTCATTGACGAACCCGGGTATCGCATCGCGCTTGACCGCGAAAGCCGGCACCCACCAGGAGTGGATCACGTCGGCGGAGGTCACCAGGAAGCGCACTTTGGTGCCGACCGGCAGCACCAATGGCTTGTCGACCTCGAGCAGGTAGTGCTCACTCTTGGCTTCCTTGTTGTGGATTTGATCCTGGGGGGTGGTCAGGTTGCTGAAGAACTCGACGTCCTGGCCCAGGTATTTGTAGTGCCACTTCCACTGGTAGCCGGTGACCTGGATATCGATCTCCGGCTCGCTGGCGTCGTACATTTTGATCAGGGTCGCGGTAGCGGGAACCGCCATGGCCACCAGGATCAGGAAGGGCACGATGGTCCAGAGGATTTCGACGGTGGTGCTTTCATGAAATTTGGCGGCCACCTGCCCGGTCGAGCGGCGGTGGAGAATCATCGACCAGAACATGGCACCAAAAACGATGATGCCGATCACCACACAGATCCAGAAAATGGTCATGTGCAGGTCGAATACTGCGTGACTGATTTCAGTCGCTCCAGGCGCCATATTCACAGTCCAGGCCGCTTGCGCCTGACTGAAAATCGACCACAACAGGAGGCCCATCCAGACATGTGGATGTCGCATCATTGCGGGTTCCCCTTATCGTTCTTGTTATCCCGCCGGCTTTCACCTGCGGCAAGGGAGCGGCTGCATCAGACTACGAACTTGAGCACCGGGCCTTGCTGCATATGCAGTCGGGCGTCATCAGCTAACTCCATTCCAACCCGAGTATAGACAGCACCACTGACCTCGCAATGCGAAGGCGTAAATCATCTGAAACAGCATTCACTTGCTTTGCAGGGCACGAATGGAGAAGGATGCAGACGAGTGGTGGCAAACCGATATAACGGAGCCGTCTCAAGGATGAAATAATTATGACAAATGCGTCTTAGCATTTTTCGTAAGCCAGCTAAGTTATGTCTTCCCTATTTCATTGCCTTGTTTCCTGGAGTTTTCATGAACACCGCCGCATTGCGCGAGCAGATCCAAAAAGCCCAACAACACGAAGCCGAGACCGGCCTGCTGACGCGTCAGCTGGAAAGTAAATTGCCTCACCTGCACCCGTCGATCCAGTTACCGGAAGCGGATGCCAATGGCGTGTTGACGCGTTTTGTCGCCGCCTATATCGAAGAAGTACCTGATCTGCTGGATGCAGCCAATGAAGTTGCCAGGGAAGCGGGCATCGAGTCACAGATCAAACCGGTGCTGAAAATCGCCGAACAGTACTTCCTCCAGCCGCCGACCGTCCTGAACGGTCACGTCGGGCTCGACAGCCTGCTGGATGAAGCCTACCTGGCGCACAGGTTTGTCGAAGAGGTCAACGACCTGTACATCAAGCATTTCGGCCAGCCACTGATCCCCTTGGACATGACTGTCGCCAACCTGATTGCTCACCAATTGATCGGTGAGGAGTTCGCCAACCAACTGGACGAGGTGGTGCATCACGCGGTGGACGAAATGCTCAACGACGAAAGCTTTGCGCTGGAGTCGGTGGAAGCCTATCGCGAGAAGCTCAGCAGCCCGGACACCGGCGCCGCATGGAAACGCTGGCCGTGCATGTCCCGCCGCCTGGGCGTAGGCCTGGAGCTGGATCAGCCGGCTGCCTGATCCCTGAAACCTGTGGGAGCGGGCTTGCTCGCGAATGCGGCGTGTCAGTCGACATAAACGTTGAATGATTGACCGTATTCGCAAGCCCGCTCCCACAAAGGTTCAGCCAAGCGCACCGACGCCGGTATTCGTCCGCACCCGCCCCTCAAGCCGACGCTTCAATCCCCGCGACTCAATCAACAGCTTCGAACCCTTGCCCGCATTGGCTCGCCCCCATTCCTCCAGTAACTCCAGACACGAGTGATCGATGTAGCTCAGGTTATTGAGCGGCACATGCACCGTCGTACCCACCGGAATGCTGCCCAGCACCTGGGTCAGCGCCGGCACTTTGAGGAAGGTCGCCGCGCCCGTCAGGCGCAACTCCATTTCCCCTTCCCGGGGCAAGTCGATCAGGCTGATCTTCAAGCGCGATGCTTTCAGCGCCAGTTTCACCATGGTCAGGCCAAAGCCAATCAACACGCCCGTCAGCAGGTCGGTAAAAACGATGGCCAACGCGGTTGCCGCGTAAGTGAACATCGGCGCCCGACCATACCGGCCCAAACCCCGAAAGACCTTGAGATCCACCAGTTTGAAACCGGTGTACACCAGCACGCCCGCCAGGCTTGCCACCGGAATGCTTTGCAGGACGCTGGACAGCAACAGCACGAACGCCAGCAGCCACAGGCCGTGGAATATGGTCGAAAACCGTGTGGTTGCCCCGGCCTGAACATTCGCCGAACTGCGCACGATAACGCCGGTCATCGGTAGTGCCCCAAGCACACCGCACAGCATGTTGCCGATACCTTGCGCCGTCAGTTCCCGGTCGAAGTCCGAACGCTGACCACTGTGCATCCGATCAACTGCCGCGGCTGAGAGCA
Source organism: Pseudomonas sp. QLc11A (assembly GCF_052112305.1). Classification (NCBI taxonomy): domain Bacteria; kingdom Pseudomonadati; phylum Pseudomonadota; class Gammaproteobacteria; order Pseudomonadales; family Pseudomonadaceae; genus Pseudomonas; species Pseudomonas sp. QLc11A. The sequence continues at coordinate 225,389 of NZ_JAVAJJ010000006.1, read as the reverse complement.
AAGTTTCGGCGCTGGCGATAAAGGCCACGGCAAACGCCGCGATCAGCAGTGTCGGATCGGCCAGGTTGAGCAGGTCAACCGGCTTCAGCCAGTCGATGGCCTCTGCCAGGTTGGCCGGCACCTCAACCCGTTTGACCTGCAACGCCAGCACCAGGCTGGCCAGCGTGGCCAGACCGACACCCAGTAGCGCCCCGGGAATGAAACGCAAGGATTGCGGACGGAATTTATCCCACAGCCACATGACAGCAATCGTTGACAGACCGAGCAAGCCGGCTTGCCAGCCAAACGTGGGCAATGCCTGAGCCAACGCCGCCGGGAAGGCTGCCAGGTTATCGAGACCCGAGGGTTTGGGCACCGCATCCAGCATTACATGCACTTGGGACAGGACAATCAGTACACCAATCCCGGCCAGCATGCCGTACACCACCGCAGGCGCCGTCACCCGAAACCAGCATCCCAGCTTCAATCGACCCGCCACCAGTTGCAGCAAACCCGCCAGTAACAGGATGGGCCCAAGCATGGCGATACCGTGTTGGCGGACCAACTCGAAGACCAGAACGGCCAGGCCCGCTGCCGGGCCACTGACTTGCAGCGGCGAGCCGGCCAACCAGCCGACCACCAGACCGCCGATGATGCCGGTGATCAGACCTTTGGCCGGTGGCAGCCCCGAGGCAATGGCAATGCCCATGCACAGGGGCAGGGCGACCAGAAACACGACCACCGAAGCCAACAGCTCCCGTGGCAGAACAGCTTTGAGTCGAGCAGCACGCATGGTGAGTCTCCCGAAGTTTTCTTCAGGCATGGCAAAGCCAGGCTGCCTGAACGGCAGCCTCGGCTAAACCACACAACGATTTAGGAGGATTTAGAAGCGCGCTTTGGGCGTCGCCACGGGAATTGGCAGGCTGCCATTGAGCGGCAGGAAACAGCCTTGATCGGCGTCGTACGCTTTGATTTCGCTGGTTTCGATGTTGTAGACCCAGCCGTGGATAAACAGCTGACCGTTGGCCATGCGCGAGGCAACCGACGGATGGGTACGCAGATGCTGCAATTGGGCGATCACATTCTCCTCGGTGAGGATGTGCATGCTTTCGCTTTCGTTAGAGCAGTTGCAGTTCTCCTGCACCATGGTCTTGGCCACTTCGGCATGACGCAGCCAGGCTTTGACCGTGGGCATTTTCTCCAGACTGTCCGGGTTGAGTACCGCGCGCATGGCGCCGCAATCGGAATGCCCGCAGATGATGATGTGATGCACCCCCAGAGCCAGTACGGCGTACTCGATGGCCGTGGAAACACCACCGTTCATTTGCCCGTAAGGCGGCACAACGTTGCCGACGTTACGGGTCACGAACAGATCGCCCGGGGAGCTTTGTGTGATTAATTCAGGAACGATGCGCGAATCGGCGCAGGCGATGAACATCGCTCGTGGCCGCTGGGCCGTGGCGAGTTTCTTGAAGAGCTCTTCCTGCTGAGGAAAGATCTCATGATGAAAATGCAAAAAGCCGTCAACGATATGCTTCAACGCTGCATCGGCGGTTTCGGCCTCGGGTTGGGCTGAAGCCGACGCAGCCAACGGCTGTTTATCCTTGTCACTCATCAATTCATCCTCATTGGCGGGCTCAGGGAGTCATCCCGTGTGGTCCGGTGTGAAGCCAGTGGCTGGTTAAAAAACATCCAGGCCAAACATCTCGACCCATCAGTCACTCGATGAACAAGGTAGCGGCCGAATCTTAATTGAAACTGAATAAAACGCTCTAGAATGCGTGTTCCAGGTCACAAAAAACGTGACCAGCTTAAGGCGCGAGTGCGATCTTCAGTACTCAACCATAGGCCAATTGTCCTCAAATCAACGACATTTGGCGACCGGGCGGACAAAAGGCATTGCAGTCCAGATCAAAGCCTTCCCGATGATTGAGCCCCAGGCGTTTGATGGTTTTGGCAAAGCGCTGTGCCAGCAGGTCGGCGAAGGGGCCTTCGCCGCGCATTCGAGCGCCAAAGCGGCTGTCGTAGAGTTCACCGCCACGGCTCTGGCGAATCAGGCTCAGCACATGCGCCGTCCGTTGAGGGTAGTGGGTCGCCAACCATTCCTCGAACAGAGGCGCCACTTCAAGCGGCAAGCGCAGCATCATGTAGGCGGCACTCTGCGCCCCGGCCGCATGGGCCTCAGTGAGCAGACTTTCGAGTTCGCTGTCGTTGATCATCGGGATCATCGGTGAACACAGAACACCGACCGGGATACCCGCCTCGCGCATGACCCTGATCGCCCGCAGCCGCGCCTTGGGCGCTGCGGCGCGGGGTTCGAGGATGCGCTTGAGTTCGTCGTCCAGCGTGGTCAGGCTGATCATGACCGCCACCAGTCTTTGGCTGGCGAGCTCGGTCAGCAGGTCCAGGTCACGAAGAATCAGCGAGCCCTTGGTCACGATGGTCACCGGGTGCCGGTAACGCAGGAGTACTTCGAGGGTTCGGCGGGTGATCTTGTATTCACGCTCGATCGGCTGATAGGGGTCGGTGTTGGAGCCGAGGTTGATCGGTGCACATTGATAGCCACGTTTGGACAACTGCTCTTCCAGCACATCCACGGCGTTGGTCTTGGCGATCAGTTTTGTCTCGAAATCCAGCCCGGGCGACATGTCCCAATAGGCATGACTGGGGCGCGCATAACAATAAATGCAACCGTGCTCGCAGCCGCGATAAGGGTTGATCGAGCGATCGAAGGGCAAGTCCGGCGACGTGTTGCGGGTGATGATGGTTTTCGCCGTTTCAATGCGCACCTCGGTGCCTTGGGTCAGCGGCACTTCCTGGTACCAGCCGTCGTCTTCGACCACCGAATGACTGGGGGCGAAACGGTTGTGCGGGTTGGTCGCAGTGCCGCGGCCACGGGGAGGAAATGGCGTGTGCATGAAAAACACCCAATGACTGTATGTGCATACAGTACATCGATCAAAACCGCTCGACCAGCGCCGTTCGGCACTTTCTGATTATTTGTCATGCACGCTTGCGTGAAGCAACCGGGAGAAACATATAAAGCCTGGCTGTTTCGACAAAGCCGCATGTACCATTTTTTTCGCTGCAAAACATAAACACCGATATTCTATAAAAGGATTTATTTATGTCGTTTTTTAATCGCCGCGGTATATTTTTGCAAAAACTTGGACCGACTGTAGTCGACCCCGATGAAGTACTGGTATCAATGCAGTTCGCACTCAAGGAAGAAGGCTGGGATGAAGAAAACTCGGTCACGACCACCTCTTTGCTGGACTCCACCACACTGATTGCGTCCTCATACGACGGCGGCCAGTCTTTTAGTATCGGCAGTGTCGACAAAAATATTGATGGTTACGGGACCATCAATTCCGATGATAAGGAAAAACTGCTGGCTCTGGCCAAAGCGTACGCCAGCATTGCGAAATATTGAACCAAAGGTCCAGGCAACTATATTTTTATTTATCAGGTCCGGTCGAAGTTAATAATCGATCGGGTTTGATTTTTTTGTCGCCTATAACAATGCTCTTTCAATGAGCGAGGCTCGATCCTTGATGAAACATTCATCATCCCGTCAGCTTCACGATTCTTTGACAGCCCTCTCACAGGCCTTTGACCGGGCGTAGCTGATCCTTGCCAGCATCTTCCCGTCCCTTTCAGAACGGTCGCTCAAGCATGCCCTTACCACGATTCATATCTGCAATATGCCTGTCGCTCGTTGTACTTGTTAACCTGACACCGGCATTTGCTGACAACAGCGCGATGCACCGTCCGGCAGATTGGGCTCAACCGATCGAGAAGCAATACAACCTCTTTCAAATCTCGCCAACCCTCTACCGCAGCGCCTTGCCGGACAAGGACGCAGTGCCGCTGCTGGAGAAACTCAAGGTCGGCACAGTGATCAACTTTTTGCCTGAAGCGGACTCCAGTTGGTTGTCCACACCAGGCATCACGCAAGTGCAGCTGCCTTATCGCACCAACCATGTGGATGACGCCGACGTGCTCAAGGCCTTGCGCGCCATCCAGTCTGCCGAAGCCAAAGGCCCGGTGCTGATGCACTGCAAACACGGCTCTGACCGTACCGGCCTGATGGCGGCCATGTACCGGGTTGTCATCCAGGGCTGGAGCAAGGAAGAGGCCCTGAACGAAATGACCGAGGGCGGCTTTGGTGACAGTACCCACTTCAAGGACGGCATCCGCTACATGATGCAGGTCGATGTCGACAAACTGCGCACGGCCCTGGCCAATGGCGATTGCAGCACCAGCCCGTTTGCCGCGTGCTCGATGAAGAGCTGGTTCAAGTCCGCTCATATCGAATAAAAAAGCCCCCGTTGCATGGAGCAACGGGGGCTTTTTTACACTCAGTGCTGTTCGTCGGGCTTTTTCTTCAGCTTCGGATTCGGGAAGAACTGAACCGCCTGGACCTTGGTGTCCGGGGCTTTGGGCGCGGTGGTGTTGACCCGCGTGCCAAGCTCCCTGGGTACCGACAGCCCTTGCTCATTGAGTGTGTCGGAGTAACCGCAGGCCACGCACTCTCGGTGCGGGACCTGGTCTTCGTTCCACATCATCAACTTGTCCGGCTCGCTGCATGCCGGGCAGACCGCCCCGGCGATAAAGCGTTTTTTCGTAATCACAGGCCCCTCACTCATGCTGCTGCGTCCTCACTCAGGCCGCTGTGGCGCAAGAGTGCGTCAATCGATGGCTCACGGCCACGGAAGTCGACGAACAGCACCATCGGCTCCTGGGAACCGCCACGGGCGAGGATCGCTTCGCGGAAGGCACGACCGGTGTCGGCGTTGAGCACGCCTTCTTCTTCGAACTTCGAGAACGCATCGGCCGAGAGCACTTCAGCCCATTTGTAGCTGTAGTAACCCGCGGCATAACCGCCGGCGAAGATGTGCGCAAAGCTGTTGGGGAAGCGGTTGTAGGCCGGCGGACGCATCACCGAGACCTCGTCGCGTACGCCTTCGAGCACTTGCAGCACGCTGCGGCCGTCGCCATGGGTCGCGTGCAGTTCGAAGTCGAACAACGAGAACTCCAGTTGGCGGACCATCATCAGGCCGGACTGGAAGTTTTTCGCCGCGAGCATTTTCCCGAGCAGGTCCTGAGGCAGTGGCTCGCCGGTTTCGTAATGACCGGAAATCAGCGCCAGGCCTTCCGGCTCCCAGCACCAGTTTTCCATGAACTGACTTGGCAGTTCGACGGCATCCCATGCCACACCGTTGATGCCGGACACGCCAGCATGTTCGACGCGGGTCAGCAGGTGATGCAGGCCGTGACCGAACTCATGGAACAGGGTGGTGACTTCATCATGGGTTAGCAGCGCAGGTTTACCGCTGTCAGCCGGGGTGAAGTTGCACACCAGGTTCGCCACTGGGCTTTGCAGCACGCCGCCAGCCGTGCGGCGACGGTCGCGAGCGCCATCCATCCAGGCACCACCGCGCTTGTTGGCGCGAGCGTAGAGGTCGAAGAAGAAGCGGCCGACGTGCTGGCCGTTTTCCTTGATTTCGAACAGGCGAACATCCGGGTGCCAGGTGTCGAAGCCTTTGAGTTCGGCAATCTCGATGCCGTACAGGCGCTGGACGATGGCGAACAGGCCGCTGAGCACCTTGTCGATCGGGAAGTAGGCACGCAGGGCTTCCTGAGCCACGCTGTAACGTTGTTCACGGAGTTTTTCGCCGTAGAAACCGCTGTCCCAGCTTTGCAGGTCCGGGCAACCTTGCTCGGCCGCGTAGGCCTTGAGCTGTTCCAGATCCTGGGCGGCGAACGGCTTGCTTCGCTTGGCCAGGTCGCGCAGGAAGCTCAGCACCTGATCGCTGGACTCAGCCATTTTGGTCGCCAGGCTCAGCTCGGAGAAACTGCTGAACCCCAACAGTTTTGCCAACTCCTGGCGCAGATCGAGGATTTCTTCCATGACCGGGCCGTTGTCGTTTTGGCCGGCATTCGGTCCCTGGTCCGACGCACGGGTACAGTAAGCCGCGTAGACCTCTTCGCGCAGTGCGCGGTCCTGGGCATAGGTCATCACCGCGTAATAGCTCGGGAATTCCAGGGTGATCAGCCAGCCGTCCAGGTCCTTGGCCTGTGCCGCGGCAGCCATTTGCGCCTTGGCCGAATCGGTCAGGCCGGCGAGGGCGGCTTCATCGGTGACGTGCTTGGTCCACGCCTGAGTGGCATCGAGCAACTGGTTAGAGAAACGACTGCCCAGTTCCGACAACTTGCTCTGCACTTCGGCGTAACGTTTCTGTTCGGCTTCCGGCAGATCGATACCCGACAGACGGAAGTCACGCAGGGAGTGTTCCAGGATAGTTTTCTGCGCCACGTCGAAACCGGCGGCTTCAGGACTGCTGGCCAGGGCTTCGAAGGCCTGGAACAGCTCGCGGTTCTGGCCCATTTCGGTGGAGTAGGCGCTCAAGGCAGGCAGGCACGACTCGTAGGCTTCACGCAGTTCGGCGCTGTTGCACACGGCATTGAGGTGGCTGACCGGGCTCCAGGCGGCACCCAGGCGGTCGTTGAGTTCGTCCATCGCCAGCACCAGGCCGGCCCACGTTGGCTGCTTGGCCTGGGTCTTGAGGATCTCGACGATGGCGGCGCGGTTGTCAGCCAGGATCTGTTCAATGGCCGGTTGTACGTGTTCGGCGCGGATGGCGGAGAACGGCGGCAGGTCATAGGACTGCAAAAGAGGGTTGTTCACGCTCACGGTTGATACCTTGGCTGGAGAAACATGCAGCCATCTTAATTACAATCGACGTTCACCGCAGCTATCAGCAACAGAGAGAAACCCTATCGTGAACCTTCGCAAGTATCAGAACCACACGCCGCTGCTGGGTAAAGGCGCTTTTGTCGATGGCTCGGCAGTGGTGATCGGCGACGTCGAAATCGGCGAAGACAGCTCGGTCTGGCCGCTGACGGTGATCCGAGGCGACATGCACCGCATCCGCATCGGCGCGCGCACCAGCGTGCAGGATGGTTGTGTGTTGCACATCACCCACGCCGGTCCGTTCAACCCTGATGGCTTTCCGTTGCTGATCGGCGATGACGTGACCATCGCCCACAAGGTCATGCTGCATGGCTGTTCGGTGGGCAGCCGGGTGTTGATCGGCATGGGCAGCATTGTCATGGACGGCGCCGTGGTCGACGATGACGTGATCATCGGTGCCGGCAGCCTGGTGCCACCGGGCAAGCACCTGCAAAGCGGCTTCCTGTATGTGGGCAGCCCGGTGAAGCAGATCCGCCCGCTGACGGACAAGGAGCGCGCCTTTTTCACCTATAGCGCGGCGAACTACGTGAAGCTCAAGGACCTGCATCTGGCCGAAGGCTACGACCAGCTTTGACCTGGCTCCCTAATTCAGGACTCAACATGCATTACCAAACCGTTTTGTTCGACCTCGATGGCACCCTGACCGACCCGCGCGAGGGCATCACCCGTTCGATCCAGTTCGCCTTGGGCAAACTGGGTATCGATGAACCGGATCTGGGCAAACTCGAACACTTCATAGGCCCGCCACTGTTGCAGGCCTTCATGCAGTTCTACGACTTCGATGAAGCCAGGGCGTGGGAGGCGGTGAATTTTTACCGCGAACGCTTCAAGGTCACCGGACTCTACGAGAACCGCGTGTTCGACGGCGTCACACCGCTACTGGAAACCCTGAGCGGGCAAGGCCGGCAGCTGTACATCGCAACCTCGAAACCCTGGGTGTTCGCTCGTGAAATCGCCCGGCATTTCGATTTTGCCAGGCACTTCAAGGTGATTTACGGCAGCGAACTGGATGGCACCCGGACCAACAAGGTCGATCTGATCGCTCACCTGATGGCCGAAGAAAACCTGGACCCGGCCAATACCCTGATGATCGGCGACCGCAAGCACGACCTGATCGGTGCGCGCAGCAATGGCCTGGATGCGGCGGCAGTGGGTTACGGGTTTGGCAGCTACGAAGAACTGAACGCCGAAGCGCCGGCGTATCACTTTGAAACGCTGGCTGAGTTGCATCAGGCGTTTTTGCACTGATACGACGTATCCCTGTAGGAGCGAGCCTGCTCGCGATGGTCGTGAACGATAACGCTGGAAGCCTGACGCCCCGCGGCGCTCTCAGGTTTTTCGCGAGCAAGCTCGCTCCTACAAAGGAATTGCGCAGGCCTTCATGGTCGAGGTGGTGGCGCCAGTTTCTGTCCTTGCTCCACCGCCCAGTTCACCACTTGCGCGGTCAACTGATCATTCGCCTGACCGAACCCGGCCACCGCCGCCGGGACCTGCACATTGCTCAACGGCTGGTGCACTTCGAAGCGGCGACTGGCGAGGATGCGCTGGTCGTAGCTGCGCACCAGCAATGCATCCAGACGCACGACCACGCTGGCACTCGTACCCTGGTATTCCGTCTGGAACGCCTGCAGGCTGCCGCCCAATTCAAGATCGGTCTGGAAAATGCTGTCATCGGTGCTCAACAACGGCACACGCCCGTCATGCTGGAAACCTTGCAGCAGGCGATTGCGCACCAGCACCGGCGCCGGGTCGCTCCAGCGCGAGCCCTTGTAGTGGCTGATCACGTCGCCCTGAGGAATGACTGCAATGTTCGGACTGTTCAACGCTTCACTGGACTGGAACTTGGTCAGGCGCAGCGACCAGTGCTGCAGCGTGCCATGACTGGCTGGCGTGCTGCTCTGGGCTGAGGGCAATCGATAGACCTCGAAAAGCTCTGGCTTGGGCAGGATCGAGCACGAGCCGATCAGCGTAAAGCCAGCGAGGAGGGCAATCCGGATCAGCTTCATGGCGTGAATTCCTTGGTCTTGTCACTGCCCAGCAGGTAACCGCTGGGGTCGGCCTCCAGACGTTTGGTAATGACGCGCAACGACGACAGGGTTTCGCGCATCTCGCGCACGGCCGGGCCCAGGCCATTGAGGCCTTGCATGCCGCTGTTGAGCGACTCCTGATTGGCGCTGATCAGTGTGTTGAGGGTGGCGCTACTTTCCTGCAGCGACTTCATCGCCTGCTCGGCGCTGCCCAGCGCTTCCTTGCCATGCTCGTTGAGCAGCCCGTTGGCATTGCGCATCAGCGTCGTGGTCTGCTCCAGCATGTTGTTGGCCTGCTTGCCCACCGAGGCCAGTTGCTGCATGGCCTGGCGGATATCGCCGCGCTGATCGGCGATGGTTCCGGTGGTTTGCTCCAGATGCTCCAGGGTGCTGCTGATGCGCGCGATGTTTTCCGTGGAGAACATCAGGTTGGCGTTATGCATCAGCGTGCTGACTCCGGCCATCAGGTCTTCGCTGTCATTGAGCAGGCGGGCGATGGGCGATGGCGAGGCGACAATGGTCGGCAGGTGGCCGTCCTTGCCCTTGAGCGTCGGGCTCTGTGGCGTGCCGCCGCTGAGCTGGATGATCGAGGTCCCGGTAACGCCGGTCAGGGCCAGTTTGGCCTGGGTGTCCTCCTTGACCGGGGTATCGCCAGCCAGGCGAATTCGCGCCAACACCCGGCGCGGGTCTTTCGGGTCCAGGCGCAGCGAGATCACATCGCCGACCTTGATCCCGCTGTACTGCACCGAACTGCCCTTGGACAAACCGCTGACCGCCTCGTTGAACACAACCTCGTAGTCCTTGAACTCGGTGTCGACACTGGACTTCGCCAGCCACAGACCGAACAACAGCGCGGCCGTCACCACAATCACGGTGAACAGGCCGATCAATACATGATGGGCTCGGGTTTCCATGTCAGACCTCGTTGAGCTGTTGGGCGGCTGTCAACGCCGCGCGGCCGCGAGGGCCATGGAAGTATTCGTGAATCCACGGATCGTTGGTTTCCGAGACCTGGTCGATGGCGTCCGCCACCAGCACCTTTTTCTGCGCCAGCACCGCCACCCGGTCGGTGATGGTGTAGAGCGTGTCGAGGTCGTGTGTCACCAGAAAGACACTCAGGCCCAGGGCATCGCGCAGGGTCAGGATCAATTGGTCGAACGCGGCAGCGCCGATCGGGTCGAGACCGGCGGTGGGCTCGTCGAGAAACAGGATGTCCGGGTCCAGCGCCAATGCCCGGGCCAGCGCGGCACGCTTGATCATGCCGCCGGACAGCGACGCGGGGTACTTCTCTGCCGCCGACAACGGCAACCCGGCCAGGGCCATTTTCACTGCCGCGAGGTGCTCGGCATCGTTGCGGCTCAGGCCTGCGTGCTCGATCAGTGGCAGGGCGACGTTCTCGGTCACGGTGAGCGAAGAGAACAGCGCGCCTTTCTGGAACAGCACGCCGAATCGCCGTTCCACCAGCGAGCGCTCGTGCTCCGGCAAGGTCGGCAGATTCTTGCCGAAGACTTTCACCACCCCTTCGCTGGGCTGGCGCAGCCCGACAATGCTGCGCAGCAGCACCGATTTGCCGCTGCCGGAGCCGCCGACCACGGCGAGGATTTCACCCTTGTACAAATCCAGATCGAGGTTTTCGTGCACGCTCTGGCTTCCAAAGCGGTTGCACAGTCCACGGACTTCAATCACCGCCTCGGAAGGCGCTCTGGGGATACGACTCACCAACCCATCTCCATGAAAAACATCGCGGCGATCGCATCCATCACGATCACCACGAAAATCGACTGCACCACACTCGACGTGGTGTGCGCGCCCACAGATTCAGCGCTACCACTGACCTTGAAGCCTTCGAGGCAACCGATGGCGGCGATGAGGAAGGCGAAGATCGGGGCTTTGACGATCCCCACCAGAAAGTGCTGAACGCCGATGTCCGATTGCAACAGCGAGATGAACATCGCCGGCGAGATATCCAGCTTCACCGCACAGACCACCGCGCCGCCGATAATCCCCGACAGCATCGCCAGAAAGGTCAACATCGGCAGGGCGATCAGCAACGCCAGGACCCGCGGCACCACCAGCAACTCCACGGGGTCGAGGCCCAAAGTGCGGATGGCGTCGATTTCCTCGTTGGCCTTCATCGAACCGATTTGCGCCGTGAACGCACTGGCGGTGCGCCCGGCCATCAGGATTGCCGTCAACAACACACCGAATTCGCGCAGGAAGGCAAATCCCACCAGGTCCACGGTGAAGACCGTGGCGCCGAAGGTGGCCAACACCGTCGACCCGAGGAACGCCACCACGGCGCCCACCAGAAAAGTCAGCAGGGCAACGATGGGCGCGGCGTCGAGACCGGTCTGTTCGATGTGGGCGATCATCGGCGTGACGCGCCAGCGCTTGGGACGGAACAGGCCGCGGGCGATGGTTTCGATGATCAGGCCAACGAAACCCAGCAGTTGCAGGGTGTCCTGCCAGACGGTGTCCACCGCGCGGCCAATGCGGGTCAGCAACTGAATGGAAACGCTGACTTCCGGTTCCTTGATCGGCACGCAGAAATCGGTCAACGAGCAGTAGACGGTTTGCAGCAACGCCCGATCGGCGGCGGAGAGTGTGCAATCAGGATGTTCGGCGGAGCGACCGAGGCGCTCGGAGCCGAGCAGCTCGACCAACAGCGAGGCGCCAGCGGTGTCGAGGGCGCCGAGACCATTGAGGTCGATAGGGGTGTTGGCGTCGTACTGGCCGTGGAGTTTTTCGCTCAACAGCTTGAGGTCAGCGTAATGGGCAAGCGTCCAGTCGCCCGTCACCCGCAGCCGTGCAGGAGTGAGCGACGTGTCCAATCGGGCGTTGCCGGCCATCGTGCTGCTGATCATAAGCTCCGTGCTTGTTCCGTGATTAGGCAGCTCTACGTAATAGCACGAACCGCACTACTTTTCTTTGATCGCTGTGCTGTCCGTGACCTTGAAACGCAGCACGCCGATGACCTGGCCATCTTCGGTCAGCACCCGGACCTGCCATTTGCCGGCCGGATTGCCCGGGAAATTCTGCTTGTGGGTCCAGGCCCGGTAACCTTCCTTGCGCCCACCACGAATATCCAGAGGGATGCGGTCGACCTCTTTGCCGTTGAACTGCCAGACGTGATAAATCCGCTCGTCCAGGCCACGCGGGGCATTGATCGCGGTGTAGGCGTAAAGCCCGCCGTTGCGTATCTGCTCGGCGCTGACTTCGTCGAGGCTGGCGCCAGGCGTGCGGTCCTGCATCTGCGTACTGATGGCCACGTCGGTCATCCACAGCGTCGCCGGTGGCACCCACGAGCGCAGCTCCCACCCGACGGCGCCAATGCCCAGAGTGATGCTCAAAATCGCCAGCGCACTGCGCAGGGTACGAATAGGGAAGATCGACGCCAGACTCGGGAACGACAGCAGCACCGAGATACCCAGCGCCCATTTGAAACTTTGCGCTGTAGTCAGGTGCATGATCACCGGCAACGCGGTGAGCAGCGCGGCGAACAGGGTCAGGGTGTGCAGGGCCAGAAACGCCCAGCGCCGTGGAGCCAGCCACTTGTAGTACAGCGGGTCGATGATCGAAATCAGTGCCGCGACGCCCAGCAGCCCGGTGAAAAACAACTGGCCGCTGTTCCACGTCGTGGTGATGAAGAAGAACGGCAGGACAAAAAACAGGCTTTCCTGATGGATCATCTGCGTTGCGTAACGCAGCAAGGGTTCCGGGATTTCGCGCTTGAAAATGCGCGTGAACAACTTGGTCAGGGTGTTCTCCAGCATCAGCCAGATCCAGCTGATCAGCATGATGGTGGTGATCCAGCTCGCCAGGCCTTGCTGGCGATCGACCAGGATGAAACTGCCTACCCCGGAGATGAAACCAGCAAGCGCAATGACCCCGGGGTAGCGCTTCATCAATTCGAGGATGCGCTGTACGAAACGGGGCAGATTTTGCATTCGGCGGTTTCACAGTGGTTGTAGGAAAAAACCTCGACAGGGTACCGCTGGTGCGGCGCTGTGGCGAGAGTTTGCGGTCAGTTGCACCACGCAACCTGCTCGCGATGGCGGCGGATCAGTCAACTTTGATGTTGAATGACATGGCCTCATCGCGAGCAAGCTCGCTCCCACAGAGGATTGTGTTTCCCACAAGGAGTTTTCTTGCCAAACAGAATGATTACTTCCTGCGATGCAAACGCCAGCCCACCAGCATCAACACGATCAAGCCCACCCCACCAACCACCAACCACATCAACTGGTCATAGCTGAACAACGGCCTCTCGATCCGCAAATAACCCGGCTGCAACAGCAGTTCACGCACGGCCTTGTTCGCCTCTTCCAGCGTCACCCCTTGCAGCTCCCGGGACGGGTTGGCGAAACGGCCGTCCTCGTAGTTTCCGATTGCGCTCCAATAGTAGTCGGCCAACGCACTGTTGCCTTGTGCGGCCCAGGCCTGGCGGGCGATCGCAGCCTGCTTCAGGCGGTTGAAGGTGTCGGCATTGAGGCCGTCCCTGAGCAGTCCGGCCTTCAAGTCGTCGAGCACTTGTTCGGCCTCGGGCACGTCGTCGCGTTCAAGGTCGGCATTGAGGCTCATGAAACCCACGCCGCCGAACACTTCGCGTTCCGCCCAGGGGCCATAGGACAAACCATGAGCCAGGCGCAGCTGGCGATAGAGCGCCCAATCCAGATAGTCCTTGAGTAAATCGAAGGTTTGGTCGTGCCCATCTTCCAGCACCGGCTCCGGCACCAGCCAGTGCAGCTTGGCGCCGTTGCCGACCAGGCCACGGGGCAAGGTGCGCTCATGGGCGGCGCTGGTCTGGATTTGCGGTAGCGGCGGATGCTCGCCGGGGGTGATCGCTTCCAGCACGCCATAGGCCCGCTCCAGATAGGCGGGCAGCAGCTTGTCGAGATCGCCGACCACGATCAGGGTCATGTTGTTCGGCGCATACCAGTCCTTGCGCACCTGCTCCAGTTGTTCACGGGTCAGGCCATCGACTTGCGCACGCTCCGGGCATTTGAGGCCCAACTCGACGGCCAACTGGTTGCTGGCCGTGTGGCCGAGGTCCTGACGATCGAGCCAGCGTTGCAGGTGCGAGTAGTGGCCGCCATCTTCACGCTCGACCACTTGCTTGGCCGCGTTGATCGCACTGTCGTCGAAGCGGGTCTGGGTCAACAGCGCCAGCAACAGGTCGAGTACCTTGCGCTGGTTTTTCGCCGGGGCCTCGATGACGAAAGTCGTATCGGCATTGCTGGTGAAGGCATTCCACTCACCGCCCAAGGCCTGCATGCGCTCCTCCAGGCCACCTTCGCCACTGGCGTCGATGCCGCTGAACAGTAAGTGTTCCAGCAGATGTGGCAGTTCCTTTTCTTCGCAGCCGAAATCATCCAGGCCAACGCCGACCACCAGCCGGATTGCCACATGCCCGCGATCAGTGCCGGGTTTGAGCAGCAACTGCAAGCCATTGCGCAGCGTGTAGCCCTCGACCTGAAAGCGATCCAGGGCGAATGACGGGAGTGAACCAAGCAACAGGCAGGCGAACAACAGACAACGCATAACAAGCTTCCATACGACCAGCGTAAGTTCAACAGACTTCAGGCGACTGTGGACGTTCAGGGTGAATGAGTGATGTCGCTCAAATCGTCGACCACCAGCGCACCGGTGTCCGATGTTTCCAGCACCACGTAGGCACTGCTGCAAAACAGCGAATTCAGACGCTTCATGTCGGCGATCAGCTCCAGGTGCAACGAGCTGGTTTCGATACTTTGTACGATTTTACGTTGCAAACGGCTGACATGAGCGTGGGCCAGACGCCGTTCCTGTGCGCGGAAACGACGTTTTTCACGCACCAGTTGGCGCGCACTTTCCGGGTCACCACTGAGAAACACCGACATCCCGAGCCGCAGGCTGGAAATCAACTGAGTGTGCAGTCCGGTCAGTTCCTCCAGCCCGACGTCGGAAAACGACCGGCGCTGCGAGGTTTTCTGCTGCTGAATCTTGCGCAGCATGCGTTCGATCAAGTCGCTGGAGAGCTTCAGGTTGATCGCCAGCTCAATGATTTCCGCCCAGCGCCGGCTGTCCTGATCGCTGAGGTCTTCCCGGGGCATTTGCGCCAGGTACAACTTGATCGCGCTGTAGAGCGCTTCGACATCGTCGCTCAGGCGGCGGACTTCCTGGGTGACTGCGGTTTGCTTGCCATGCAACACGTCGAGCATGGCTTCGAGCATGTTGTCGATCAGGTCGCCCATGCGCAAGGTTTCCCGGGCCGCGTTGGCCAGCGCCAGACCGGGCGTGACCAACGCCGTGGGGTCAAGATGCCGGGGCTTGGCCGTGCCGTTGGCCAGCGGGCGCTCCGGCAGCACCCAGGCGCAAAACCTGGCCATCGGTTTGAGGCTGGGCAGCAGGATCAGGCAGCGCACAGTGTTGTAGAGCAGGTGAAAGCCAATGACCATTTCCTGAGGGCTGAAATCCAGGCCATCGAGCCAGCGCACCAGAGGGTCGAGCACCGGAATGATCAATAAAAGGCCAATCAGTTTGTACAACAGGCTGCCCAGCGCCACTTGGCGTCCGGCGGCGTTCTGCATGCTGGTGCTGAGGAAGGCGAGTATGCCGCTGCCGATATTGGCGCCGATCACCAGTCCGATGGCCACCGGCAGGCTGATCACGTTGGCACCCGCCAGGGTCGCCGTCAGCAGCACGGCGGCCAGGCTTGAATAGGAAATCATCGCGAACAGCGCGCCAACCAAGGCGTCGAGCAGGATGTCACCAGTGAGTGAGGCGAAAATCACCTTCACTCCTTTGGCGTGGGTAATCGGATGCGCCGCCTCGACAATTAGTTGCAGCGCCAGAATGATCAACCCCAAGCCAATGGCGACACGGCCCAACTGCCCGAGTCGGGTCTGTTTGCGCGACAGAAAGAAAATCACCCCGACAAAAATCAGCAAGGGCGACAGCCACGACAGATCGAAAGTCAGCACTCGTGCCATCAGCGCCGTACCGACGTCCGCGCCAAGCATGGTGGCCAGCGCCGGGGTCAGCGCCATCAGACCCTGGCCGACAAAGGAGGTGACGAGCATGGCAGTGGCGTTACTGCTCTGGACCATCGCCGTCACGGCGATCCCGGAGGCGAAAGCCAGCCAGCGGTTGGCCATGTTATGGCTGATGACATGGCGCAAATTGGTGCCGTAGACCCGCAGGATGCCGGTTCGGACGATGTGCGTGCCCCAGATCAGCAGGGCCACGGCGGAAAGCAAATTGAGCAGGGTGAGCATAATGACCCCCTGTGGTGTAGCGCCCCAAAGGAGCAAGTTAACGGTACCGCGCGACGTTCTACGTTCTGTACTTAAGCTGTAGTTGGCTAACGGTCTGCGCGCCAGCATCGCATAGCCAAAGAAGGGATTGAAACAAAACTGTCATGAAAACGGCGATCTTCCAGCCACACAAAGCACTGTGGGAGCGAGCTTGCTCGCGATGAGGCCATCAGATCCAACATCGATGTTGACTGACGGACCGCCATCGCGAGCAAGCTCGCTCCCACAGGTTTTGCGTATTTAGCGCTACAGGGTTACTGGCCCGGAATGTCCTTGCGCAGTTTTACCGGATCCTGCTGTTTCTTCTTTTTCGCGATGGCAGTGCGCATCTTGATGTTGATCGCTTCCACCGCCAGCGAGAACGCCATGGCGAAGTAGACGTAGCCTTTTGGCACGTGCACGTCCAGGGATTCGGCAATCAGCACGGTGCCGACGATCAACAGGAACGACAGCGCCAGCATCTTCAGCGACGGGTGCTTGTCGATGAACTCGCTGATGGTGCCGGAAGCCCACATCATCACCAACACCGCCACGATGATCGCCGCGACCATGACCGGTACGTGGGAGACCATGCCGACCGCGGTGATGACCGAGTCCAGGGAGAACACGATGTCGATGATCGCGATCTGGATGATGGTGTAGAGGAAGTTGCCGCCCTTGCCCGAAGGCTCTTCGTTGGTTTCGTCTTCACCTTCCAGGGCGTGGTACATCTCTTGCGAGCTCTTCCACAGCAGGAACAGACCACCGAAGAACAGGATCAGGTCACGTCCGGAGATGCCCTGGCCGAACATGACGAACAGGTCGTCGGTGAGGCGCATGACCCAGGTGATCGACAACAGGAGCAGAATTCGCGTGATCATGGCCAGCGCCAGACCGAAAATCCGGGTACGCGCCTGCATGTGTTTGGGCATGCGGCTGACCAGGATCGAAATCATGATGATGTTATCGATGCCCAGGACGATTTCCAGGGCGGTCAGGGTTAAGAAGGCAACCCAGATTTCAGGGTTGGTCAGCCATTCCATGTGTATTCCTTTGAGCGATTGTTAAACCACAAAGGGCCCGGGCTTCAAACAGCGAAGCCTGGACCCGAAGTGGTGAGTCTTGGGCTTATAGGGTGCTGAACATCGGGAAAGTCCCCAACAGCAGTGCAGCAATCAGTATGCAGATACAAACCAGCACTGCCCACTTCAGGGTGAAGCGCTGGTGGTCACCGAAATCGATACCGGCCAGGGCCACCAACAGATAGGTCGATGGAACCAGCGGGCTCAACAGGTGGACGGGCTGACCGACGATCGAGGCACGTGCCATTTCCACCGCGGTTATACCGTAGTGACTGGCGGCTTCGGCAAGTACTGGTAACACGCCGTAATAAAATGCATCGTTCGACATGAAGAAGGTGAACGGCATGCTTACCAGCGCCGTGATCACTGCCAGGTACGGGCCGAGGAAATCCGGAATCACCGACAACAGACTTTTCGACATGGCATCGACCATGCCGGTGCCCGTCAGGATACCTGTGAAGATGCCGGCCGCAAAGATCAGCCCGACCACGGCCAGTACGCTACCGGCGTGAGCCGCAACGCGATCCTTCTGCTGTTGCAGGCAAGGATAGTTGACGATCATGGCGATACTGAACGCCACCATGAACAACACCGGCAACGGCAGCAGGCCGGCGATCAGGGTGCACATCAGGCCTAGCGTCAGGGCACCGTTGAACCAGATCAGCTTCGGACGACGGGCATCCGGGAACTGCGAAACACTGATTTCGCTGTGGTCGACTTCATCGCCCACCAGGTGCAGTTCACCCAGGCGCGCACGTTCACGTTTGCCGTAGAAGTAAGCGATGGCCAGGATCGCCACCACACCGGCCAGCATCGCCGGGATCATCGGTACGAAAATAGCCGACGGGTCCACGTGCAGTGCGCTGGCGGCACGGGCGGTCGGACCGCCCCATGGGGTCATGTTCATCACGCCACCGGCGAGGATGATCAGGCCGGCCATGATCCGCGGGCTCATGCCGATACGGCTGTAGAGCGGCAGCATGGCGGCCACACAGATCATGTAAGTGGTCGCGCCGTCACCATCGAGGGAAACGACGAGCGCCAGTACAGCGGTGCCGACCGAAACTTTCAGCGGGTCGCCCTTGACCATTTTGAGGATCTTGCGCACGGCCGGGTCGAACAGGCCGGAGTCGATCATCAGGGCGAAATACAAGATAGCGAACATCAGCATCACGCCGGTCGGCGCGAGCTTGGTGATGCCTTCGAGCATCATCGGGCCGATTTTGGGACCGAAGCCACCGAACAGGGCGAAGATGATTGGAATGAGGATCAGGGCGATCAGCGCGGACAGGCGCTTGGTCATGATCAGGAACATGAACGTGATGACCATGGCGAAGCCAAGGAAAGTCAGCATGGGAGTACTCCAGGCGTAGCGCGGCTAGGGAATGGGCGGATCGGGCGGGATCAGCGCAGAACGGGAAGCACGAGATGTACGGACGGAGGCACAGCGAAGTGGCGGGTAGGAGAGGGCATCAGAATCACCATTGTTGTTGTTAAATGGGCCTTTCGAGCAATCGAACACTCGCATTGGCCACCGGTCTTTTGCCGGTAGTGGCGGCGATCCTAATCGGGGAAGCTTTCAGCCAGCTTTCGCCAATGAAAGCAAAGACCGGATGTGCAACCGATCGTCGGATTGGATTTCTGGTCCCTGAACACAGGGCGGGAGGTCGAAACATGGGCGAAGTTCACACCGGAGGTTGCCACTGCGGGCAGCTGCGCTATCAATTCAGCGGGCCACTGCACGATATCGTCCACTGTCATTGTTCTATTTGCCGACGGGTCAGCGGCGGCATCGTGACCACCTGGATCACCGTGCCGGCATCCGCCTTTCAATGGCTGGCCGGGACGCCGTCGCGGTACGACTCTTCATCCACCTGCGCGCGTTATTTCTGCGGTCACTGCGGGGCGCAACTGGCGGTGGTAACGCACCTGAGCCCGGACAGCATCGACCTGACCATCGCCACCCTCGACCACCCCGAGCAGGCACCGGCGCAGCGGCACATCTGGACCGACAGCCGCTTGCCGTGGCTGCATCTGGACGAACACTTGCCCGGCGAGGCTGAAGAAACACTCTGATCAAAAAATAGACAGGTCCAGCGGTCGAATCGCGCCCATCCAGATCGCATGCTCGGTGTGGTCACGCAGATCGTCGCCGGTGTCCGGGTGTAAAAACACCACCAGGCCCTTGCGGTTGAGCGCCAGCCACGGCAGCACGTCGCCCAGCACCTGCGGCTCGAACGCCAACTGGCAGCTCCAGTCCGGGTGCGGACCGACCGGGCGCTCGTGCACACGGCCCATTTTCACTGGAAACAATTGCGCCGCCTGCTCACACAGGGCCCGCGCCTGTCCGATCGAGTCGGCATCGAAGTAAACATGGGCGTGATAGCCCGTGATCTGCTGCATTGCAATCCCTCTGAAAGCTGTTCGAACCCTCACCCTTTCCTGCGGGTCACACGTCATATAGACGCTGGAAAAAGGGTTCAGCCATGAAAAATGCCGAAACCCCCGTTGTGAAAGTGGTGCTTTATGGTGCCATGAGTAGCCTGGGCAGTGCGCTGATGGCTGAAATGCTTCGGCGCCAGCATGAAGTGATCGCGATTCTCGATGACCTCAATGCGCTGGCACCCCGTCCGGGGCTACGCACCAAGACTGGCGACCTGTTCGACGCGCAACGGGTCAAGCAGAGTGTGGCCGGCAGCTCCGTGGTCATCTGCTTGCTGGACGCTCCAGGCTTACCGTTCAACAGCGAACACGTGGAAAAAACCATCGTACCGGGTCCGGTCGAGCAAGTGCTGGCAGTCGACGCCTTGATTGAAGGCCTGCAAGGAGCAGGCGTTGCCCGGCTGTTTCTGGTGGGAGATTTCGCGGTGCTGGACGAGCCGGAACTCGAGGACAGCCTGCAACGTCACGCAGCAGAGGAAATCCGCGAGGCACTGCAAAGCAGTCCTTTGCAGTGGACGCTGGTCAACGAGCCGCGCGGGGTACCAGGGCTGACCATCGAACATTTCGCCAAACCCGGTGGCAACCTCGAGCCGGGGCTGGCCGAACCGCTCGGGCGATTGGCTCGCACCGCCGTGGGCATTGCCGATGAATTGCACCTGAAACTGCACATCCGCGAGCACGTCAGTTTCATCGCGACCTCGGAACCTTGAATTGGCTGCTCCTGAGCTGCCGCAGGCAGGCTGCGATCTTTTAACGCTCAAACCGCAATCGAAGGAAACGCCAACCCCGTTAACGACTCCGCGCTGCCCGCCTGTTCAGCCATCAACCAATCCACAAACTGCTGGATCAACACCCCACGCCGTTTACGCTGGGGCAAAACCACGTAATAGCCCAGCCGGGACATCACCGTTTCGCCGATCGGCCGACACAACAACCCTTGCGCCAGCAAGTTATCCACAAGGTGGCGCCAGCCGATGGCCACGCCCTGACCACCAATCGCCGCCTGAATCAGCAAGGTGTAATTGTCGAAACGCAGTTGCCCGGGCGCCGGGGGCGAGGTGATGCCCAATTCGCGGAATACGCCGCTCCAGTCGAACCAGTTACTGCTGTTTTCCCCGCGCAGATGCAGCAATGGAAACTCGAGCAAGGCCTGGGGGGGCAAAGGCAGGGAACGCTCACTGAGCAACTGCGGGCTGCACACCGGAAACACTTCCTCACTGAACAGCCAATGGCTTTCACCCTGCTTGAAGCGGCCATCGCCGAACAGTACCGCCACGTCGATATCGGTACGTAGCATGTTATGGCTGCGTTCACTGGTGACCAGGCTGACATCCACCTGCGGATTGGCCGCGTGAAAACGGTGCAGACGCGGCATCAACCAATAGGCGGCGAAGGCAAAATCCGTGGCCACCTGCAGCACTTCATGCTGTTGCTGGGCACTGATTGCGCTCAATCCCGCGTCGATATTCTGCAATCCGAGCTGAACCTGCTGAAAAAGTATCAGCCCGGCTTCGGTCAGCTCGATACCGCGATAAATGCGATCGAACAATCGGGTCGCCAGTTGTTCTTCAAGGCGCTTGATCTGCTGACTGATGGCCGGCTGCGTGGTGCCGAGTTCAACCGCCGCCGCGGTGAAGCTGCGCTGACGGGCTGCCGCTTCGAAGGCACGAAGCAGATCCAGTGACAGGTCACCAAGGGCGTCATACATAAGCTGTGCTTATCCTAGTCATTGCCGTGCATGGGCTTTACCGCAAAGAGCTTGGGTTTCATTCTCGAAGCCAGCACTCTCGCATAAACATCCACTATGGAATGCCGCGATCACATGAAGCGCAAGAACATTCTTTTCATCATGGCCGATCAAATGGCCGCGCCAATGTTGCCGTTCTACGGTCCATCGCCCATCAAGCTGCCCAATCTCAGCCGCCTCGCCGCACAAGGCGTGGTGTTCGACTCGGCTTATTGCAACAGCCCCCTGTGTGCGCCGTCGCGTTTCACCCTGGTCAGCGGCCAGTTGCCGAGCAAGATCGGCGCCTACGACAACGCTGCCGATTTCCCCGCCGACGTACCAACTTATGCCCATTATTTACGCCGCCTCGGCTACCGCACCGCCCTGTCGGGCAAGATGCATTTCTGCGGGCCGGACCAGTTGCACGGCTACGAAGAGCGCCTGACCAGTGACATCTACCCGGCCGACTACGGCTGGGCAGTGAACTGGGATGAGCCGGACGTGCGTCCGACCTGGTACCACAACATGTCCTCGGTGCTGCAAGCCGGCCCGTGCGTGCGCACCAACCAGCTGGATTTTGACGAAGAGGTGGTATTCAAGGCCCAGCAGTACCTGTTCGACCATATCCGCGAGGATGGCGACCAG
Organism: Pseudomonas sp. QLc11A; assembly: GCF_052112305.1. Classification (NCBI taxonomy): domain Bacteria; kingdom Pseudomonadati; phylum Pseudomonadota; class Gammaproteobacteria; order Pseudomonadales; family Pseudomonadaceae; genus Pseudomonas; species Pseudomonas sp. QLc11A. Next base: position 203,457 of record NZ_JAVAJJ010000006.1, on the reverse strand, counting down.
CCGTTCTGCCTGACCGTTTCCATGACTCACCCACACGATCCGTACACGATTCCCAAGGCTTTCTGGGATTTGTACGACGATGCCGATATCCCGCTGCCTGCAACCCCGGACCCGCATGATCTCGATCCGCACTCGCAGCGTTTGCTCAAGGTCTATGACCTGTGGGACAAGCCACTGCCTGTGGACAAGATTCGCGATGCCCGCCGCGCCTATTTCGGCGCGTGCAGCTATATCGACAGCAACGTCGGCAAACTCCTGCAAACCTTGGAAGATACCGGATTGATCGACGACACCATCATCGTGTTTTCCGGCGACCACGGCGACATGCTCGGCGAGCGCGGCCTCTGGTACAAAATGCACTGGTATGAAATGGCCGCACGGGTGCCACTACTGATCAGCGCACCGGGACAGTTCGGTGCCGGCCGGGTCAGCGCCAGTGTTTCCACGGCGGACCTGTTACCGACATTCGTCGAACTGGCCGGCGGCTCGCTGGAACCGGGCCTGCCGCTGGACGGCCGTTCGCTGGTGCCGCACCTGCAAGGGCAGGGTGGCCACGATGAAGTGTTCGGTGAATACATGGCCGAAGGCACCATCAGCCCGCTGATGATGATCCGCCGCGGTGCCTATAAATTCATCTACAGCGAAGATGACCCTTGCCTGCTCTTCGACGTACACAATGACCCTCGCGAACTGGAAGAACTCAGCCATTCGCCGCAACATCGCCAGCTGTTCGACGATTTTCTCGCTGAGGCGCGGGCGAAATGGAATATTCCGGCAATCCACCAGCAGGTGCTCGCCAGCCAGCGGCGCCGGCGTTTCGTGGCCCAGGCGCTGACCCTCGGCAAGCTGAAGAGCTGGGATCACCAGCCGCTGGTGGACGCCAGTCAGCAATACATGCGCAACCACATCGACCTCGACGATCTGGAACGTAAAGCACGTTATCCACAACCCTGCCAAAACCAATAATGTAAGGGGAAGTCCATGCAAAGGTTATCCACAGTACTGACGGTCGGGCTCCTGGCTCTGGGCAGTGCATCGGCGTTTGCCGATCAGAGTTGCGAGACCGTGAAGATGGCCGACCCGGGTTGGAGCGACATCGCCGCGACCAATGCCATCACCGGGTTCCTGCTGGACGGCATGGGCTACAAGGCCAAGATCGACACCCTCGCAGTGCCAATCACTTTTGGCGGGCTCAAGGATGGCCAGGTCGATGTGTTCCTGGGTAACTGGATGCCAGCGCAGCAGGGTTTTTACGACAAGTTCGTCGCCAACGGCGATGTCACGCAACTGGCGAAGAACCTCGACGGCACCGAGTTCACCCTCGCTGTTCCGGATTACGTATGGAATGCAGGTGTGCGTAACTTTGCCGACCTGAACAAATACGCCGACAAGTTCGACCGCAAGATCTACGGCATCGGCTCCGGTGCACCGGCGAACATCTCGCTGCAAGAGATCATCAAGAAAAACGATTTCGACATGGGCCAGTGGAAACTGGTGGAGTCCAGCGAGCAAGCCATGCTGGCGGAAGTGTCCCGCGCGGTGAAAAAGCAGAAATTCGTGACCTTCCTCGGCTGGACCCCGCACCCGATGAACGTGCAACTGAAAATGCATTACCTCAAGGGTGGCGAGAAGTACTTCGGTGACACCGGCAGCGTGCACACGCTGACCCGCAAAGGTTATGCACAGGCCTGCCCGAACGTTGGCAAACTGCTGACCAACCTGAGTTTCACCCAGGATATGGAAAACAGCATCATGGCCGAGGTGGTGAACAACAAGGTCAGCAACGCCGACGCAGCCAGGGCGTGGATCAAGGCCAACCCTGCGGTGCTGGACAAGTGGCTTGATGGAGTGAAGACCGTGGATGGCAAGGACGCGCTGCCGGCGGTCAAAGCCAAGTTGTAACGTTCAAGGACGCCATCGCGGGCAAGCCCGCTCCCACAGGTTTTCGGAGATCCTTGTGGGAGCGGGCTTGCCCGCGATTCGATGGTCGCCCTTGCACAACTGGTTCTGACCCACCACCCTGACATAATTGCGCCGTTTATTCACCGAGAGGCCCCATGGCCCTGCCAAGCCGCCATTCACTCTTTCCCTTCCTCAGTTGGTTGCCCAAGCAAACCCGCGCCAGTGTCGGGCGCGACCTGGTCGTCGGCCTCAGCGGCGCAATTCTCGCGTTGCCACAATCCATTGCCTACGCGCTGATTGCCGGCCTCCCTCCGGAATACGGCCTCTATGCCGCAATCATCCCGGTGCTGATCGCCTGCCTCTGGGGTTCGTCGTGGCATTTGATCTGCGGTCCTACAGCGGCCATCTCGATTGTCCTGTACGCCAGCGTCAGTCCTCTGGCCGTTCCGGCGACGCAGGACTACGTCACCGTTATCCTGTTGCTCACCTTCCTGGCAGGCATCTTTCAATGGCTGCTGGGTTTGCTGCGATTTGGCGCGCTGGTGAATTTCGTCTCGCACTCGGTGGTACTCGGCTTCACCCTTGGTGCTGCCGTGGTGATTGCCATCGGTCAATTGCCTAACCTGCTGGGACTGGACTTGCCCAGCCAAGCCACCGCGCTGGACAGTTTCATCACGTTATTGCGCCATCTCGGCGAAATGGACAAAGCTTCGCTGGCGCTGGGGCTGGCAACGGTGGTGGTGGGCGTGCTCCTCAAACTGTGGTTGCCACGCTGGCCGACGCTACTGATCACCCTGATCCTTGGCGGACTGCTGGTCTGGCTTTGGCCGTCGATGTTCGGCCATGTGCAACTGGTCAGCGCCTTCACCGGCAAGCTGCCGCCTTTCAGTCCGTTGCCGCTGGATCTCGATCTGATCCTGCGCCTGCTGCCCAGCGCCGTGGCGGTTGGCATGCTCGGGCTGGTCACCAGCCTGTCGATTGCCCGCTCGATCTCGGCACGTTCGCAGCAACTACTCGACGCCAACCAGGAAGTTCGCGCCCAGGGCTTGTCGAACATGGTCGGCGCGTTTTTTTCCGGATCGCTGTCGGCCGGCTCTTTCACTCGCTCAGGCCTGAGCTATGAAGCGGGCGCCTGTTCGCCACTGGCCGGGATCTTTTCGGCATTGTGGGTTGCGCTGTTCGCGATCTTCGGCGCGAGCCTGATTGCGCATATCCCGATACCGGCCATGGCCGGCAGCATTCTGTTGATCGCCTGGGGCCTGGTGGACCATCGCGGCATTCGCGCGTTATTGCGGGTCAGCCGCGCCGAGTTCGTGGTCATGGCGCTGACCTGCGTCGCTACGCTGCTGCTGGAATTGCAGACGGCGATCTACGCCGGCGTATTGGCCTCGCTTTTTTTCTATCTCAAACGCACATCGCAGCCACGGGTGCAGCATGTACGTGATGGCGATGAGGACATTCTGCGGGTTGGCGGTTCGATCTTTTTCGGTGCCAGCCACTACCTGCAAGTACGCCTGCAACGCATGCACGGTGCGCGCGTGGTGATCGAGGCGCAGCAGATCAACTTCATCGACTACTCAGGGGTGGAAATGCTGCACCAGGAGGCGCGACGATTGCTGCGCCAGGACCGCAGCCTGACCTTGCGCCGGGCCCGGCCGCAGGTGGTGGAAGAGCTGAGGAAGCTTGAGGGCGCGGAAAAGTGCCCGATTCAGTTTGAGGATTGAGCCGAAATCGGTGTCGCGCCATTCGCGAGCAGGCTCGCTCCCACAGGTTCTTGGTGACCCCCTGTGGGAGCGAGCCTGCTCGCGAAGCTTTTAAAGGGCCAACTGCCGACGCAACTCAGCCAGCACCGGCGTTGTATCCGGTCGCACGCCGCGCCACAGGAAAAACGCTTCCGCGGCCTGCTCGGCCAACATCCCCAAGCCATCCATCACCACCGCCGCCCCGTGTTCGCTGGCCCAGCGGCAGAACGAGGTCGGCTCCTTGCCGTACATCATGTCGTAGCACACCGTTTTGCCTGGTTCGATCAGGCTCGGTGCAATCGGCGGCACATCGCCCGTGAGGCTCGCGGAGGTCGCGTTGATGATCAGGTCCACCGACTCCTGCAACCAGTCGTAGCCACTGGCCGAGACCGGCCCCAGATCGCAGAACAGCTCCGCCAGCAGCTCGGCCTTGTCCACCGTGCGGTTGGCGATGATCACCGAGGCGGGTTCTTCGGCCAGCAACGGCTCCAAAGCACCGCGCACCGCGCCACCAGCGCCGAGCAGCAGGATACGTTTGCCCTTGAGGTTGAATCCGGCGTTGACCGTCAGGTCCCGCACCAGCCCGGCACCGTCGGTGTTGTCGCCCAACAGACTGCCATCGGCCAGTTTGCTCAAGGTATTGACCGCACCGGCGCGCTGCGCCCGCGCCGTCAGGCTGTTCGCCAGCCGGTAGGCTTCTTCCTTGAATGGCACCGTCACATTGGCGCCGCGTCCTTCAAGGAAAAACGTCCGGGCACAGGTGGAAAAGTCGTCCAGCGGCGCCAGCAGCGTGTTGTAGTCCAGCTTTTGCGCGGTCTGCTCGGCGAACAGACGGTGGATCAACGGTGATTTGCTGTGGCCAATCGGGTTACCGAATACGACATAACGGTCCATCAGGATTCCTCGTTCAAGCTTCGGCCAACCAATCGCGGTCCTGCAGGAAGTATTCGGTCAGGCGCGCTTCTTCGCTGCCAGGCTCGGCCTTCCAGTCGTAGCCCCAGCGCACTTGCGGTGGCAGCGACATCAAGATCGACTCGGTACGCCCGCCCGATTGCAGGCCGAACAACGTGCCGCGGTCGTAGACCAGATTGAATTCAACGTAGCGGCCACGGCGGAACTCCTGGAACTCGCGCTGTTTAGCCGTGAACGCGTCGTTCTTGCGACGCTGCACGATCGGCAGGTAAGCATCGATGTAGGCGTCACCGATGGCACGCATGAAGGCGAAACTGGTGTCGAAATCCCACTCGTTCAGGTCGTCAAAAAACAACCCACCGATGCCACGCGGCTCGTGACGATGCTTGATGTGGAAGTAGCTGTCGCACCAGGCCTTGTAACGCGGGTAGACGTCCGGGCCGAACGGCGCACAGGCCTGCTCGGCGATGCGATGCCAGTGGATGCAGTCTTCTTCGTTACCGTAATACGGGGTCAGGTCGAAGCCGCCGCCAAACCACCAGACCGGTTCTTCACCTTCTTTTTCAGCGATGAAAAAGCGCACGTTGGCGTGGGAAGTCGGCACATGGGGGTTGTGCGGGTGAATCACCAGCGACACGCCCAAGGCTTCAAAACCACGACCCGCCAGTTCCGGCCGGTGGGCGCTGGCTGAGGGTGGGAGACCGCTGCCGAAGACGTGGGAAAAGTTCACGCCACCCTTTTCAATCACCGTGCCGTTTTCAATCACGCGGGTGCGACCGCCACCGCCGGCCGGCCTGGTCCAGGCGTCTTCAACGAATTGCGTGCCACCGTCTTCGGCCTCCAGGGCGGCGCAGATACGGTCTTGCAGGTCGAGCAGGTAGGCTTTTACGGCCTCGGTGCGGGTCGTCATGTCATCACCTTGAATCGGGCAAAACAACGCGGCGCTCCATTGGAGCGGGGGTCAGCGCAAATGGGCCCGTAGCATACCATCGCAAGTCCACCCGTCGCAGTTGACGAAGATCAAGCTTAGGAGTCCGATAGGGCGCTTGGTAAAACGACCTATGGAGAGTTCCGATGGCAAAGCGTATCCAGTTCCGCGCCCATGGCGGCCCCGAAATGCTCGAGTATGTGGATTACCAACCCGCCGAGCCAGGTCCGAAGGAAGTGCGCGTGACCAACAAGGCCATCGGCCTGAACTTCATCGACACCTATTACCGTAGCGGCCTGTACCCGCCGCCATCCCTGCCATCGGGCCTCGGCTCAGAGGGTGCAGGCGTGGTCGAGGCGGTCGGCAGCGACGTGTCCCGCTTCAAGATCGGCGATCGCGTGGCCTATGGCAGCGGCCATCTGGGCGCCTATAGCGAAGTTCATGTGTTGCCCGAGGCCAATCTGGTGAAACTGCCGGACGCCATCAGCTTCGAACAGGCCGCTGGCGTGATGCTCAAGGGCCTGACCGTGCAGTACCTGCTGCGTCAGACTTATGAACTCAAGGGTGGCGAAACCATCCTGTTCCACGCCGCAGCCGGCGGGGTAGGCTCACTGGCCTGCCAATGGGCAAGGGCCTTGGACGTGAAGCTGATCGGTACGGTCAGCTCGGCTGAGAAAGCCGCACTGGCCAAGGCCAACGGCGCTTGGGCGACCATCGACTACAGCCATGAAAACGTCGCCCAGCGCGTGCTGGAATTGACCGACGGCAAAAAAGTCCCGGTGGTGTACGACGGCGTTGGCAAGGACACCTGGCTGACGTCTCTCGACAGCGCCGCACCGCGTGGCCTGGTGGTGAGCTTCGGCAATGCGTCCGGCGCGGTCGATGGCGTGAACCTGGGGATCCTGGCGGGTAAAGGCTCGCTGTACGTAACCCGGCCAACCCTGGGCACTTATGCGAACAACGCCGAGAACCTGCAACGCATGGCCGACGAGTTGTTCGAGATGATCATCAGCGGCAAGCTGACCGTGGACATCAGTCAGCGTTTTCCACTGGCTGACGCGGCGAAGGCGCAGACCGAGTTGTCGGCACGGCGTACAACGGGTTCGGTTGTTCTGTTGCCCTGAATGGGTAGTTGACTGGTAGGGCCCCTTCGCGAGCAAGCCCGCTCCCACACTGAATTTGTGAACGACACAGATCCAGTGTGGGAGCGGGCTTGCTCGCGAATGAGGTTAACCCGGTCTCAATCCGGACGCACAACCTTGCCGGTCGCCAGATCGCGAATCACGCTCGGGTTCTTGCGCCCACCCAGATTGCCACCCAGTACCAGATCGAGCTGCCCACGGAAGTACTGCTCGACGCGAATCCGCGTACGTGCCGCCGGGCGCCCCTGCGGGTTGGCCGACGTCGATACCAGCGGCCCGACCAGCGCGCACAAGTCCCGCACCAGTGGGTGATCACTGACCCGCAGCGCCACAGTTTCATGCACGCCGGTAATCCACTGCGGCAGCAGGTTCTGGTGCGGCACCAGCCAGGTGTTCGGTCCCGGCCAGGTACTGGCCATGCGGTCCATCCACAATTCGGGGAAGTCATCGAAGAGGAAATCGAACTGACGGATGTTGTCGGCGACCAGGATCAGCCCTTTATCCTCAGACCGCCCCTTGATCAGCAGCAGACGCTCCACCGCTTCCTCGTCCCACGGGTCGCAACCCAGGCCCCAGACTGCTTCGGTTGGGTAGGCAATCACCGCCCCGGCGCGAATTGCTTGCGCGGCTTGTTGCACACGCCAACTGTTGACCATGAAAAACTCTCCAGAATAAGGCTCTGCGCAGTTTACCGATCTTGTTTATAAAACCTAGCTCACCCGTGCAAACCAGCGCCCGCTTTCGCAAATAGCGCGACCGTCCATCTCAAGTTCCGTCAACGCCGCCAGCACTTTCGGCAAGGCCCAGCCGCTTGCGTCGGCCAACGCTTCACTGGTCAGAGGTGCGGCATGCAGCAACTTCAACAGGGGGTGAGTCGTTTCAGGGGTGAAGGATTCTGTGGATAACGGTAGTCGTTGCCAGCCGCGCAAGGCTTCGAGGATATGTTCGATGGTTTCCACCAGCACCGCACCGTCGCGAATCAACTGATGGCAGCCGCGGGCACCGGGATGATGGATCGACCCGGGCATCGCAAACACCTCGCGCCCCTGTTCCGCTGCCAGCCTCGCGGTAATCAGTGACCCACTGGCGACACTGGCTTCGACCACCAGCACCCCGAGGGACAAACCGCTGATGATCCGGTTGCGCCGAGGGAAGTTGCCGGCGCTGGGGCCTGCATCCAGCGGAAACTCCGAAAGTACCGCGCTGCCCGAGGCGATCATGGCGTCCGCCAGGCGTCTATTTCGCTGTGGATAAAACTTCTCGAGCCCCGTGCCGAGCACACCGACCGTTTGCCCGCCAACGTCCAATGCGGCCTGATGTGCGGCGGCGTCAATGCCCAGGGCCAGGCCGCTGGTAATGACAAAACCGGCACCCGCCAGGCTTCGGGAAAACGCGGCAGCGGTGTCCATCCCCGGCCGGGAAGCGCGACGGCTGCCAACCATCGCCAGTTGTGGTTTTTCCAGAATGCCGGGATCGCCGGCGACAAATAACAGCGGTGGTGCATCGCTGATTTGTGCCAGCAGCGCCGGGTAGTCCGGTTGGTCCCACATCAGCAAATGCTGGGCCGGATGCTCCAGCCAGGCCAATGCATGACTGGCGCCGTCACGGATCTCAGCGCTACGCCTGGCCTCGGAACAGGCCAGTGGCAAACCCAGCGCGCGCCAGGCACTGGCCGGTGCACTGAGGGCTTTGGATGCCGAGCCGAAGGCTTCGAGCAATTTCTTGAAGCGCGCCTGGCCGAGTTCCGGCAAACGGTGCAGGCGTAAACGAGCTTCCAGTTCCGCGGGGGAAACCGGTGTAACGGCAGGCAGCGACATGGATCATCCTTGATCGTTATGAGCACCCGTACAAACGGGAATAAGCTGTGGATAACTCTGTTGGTAACTTGTGAAGCACTCTTACGGATTTCGTACCTTGTCCATCACCGACAGCGAGCGCGAAGCGCTGAGCACCAGCCCATAACTGAGCTTGTCGTAGGTACGGAAAACCATCAGCAGACCGGCGCGCTCATCAGGAATTTTCAACGGCTGACCAGTGATCCGGTCCCGCACTGTTTCGCCGGTTTTCATCACTGCCAGCAGATTGCCTTCGGCCAGACCGTCGCGCTGCCCCTTGTTCAGGGTAACCACGTCCAACTCGCCGATCTGCGTGACCCCGCGCGGAACATCGATGATCAACCCGTTGATTTCATGGCTCGGTGCCCTGAGCGTGAAGGTCGAGTTGATCGCCTGCTCTTCACCGCTGAACAAACGATCGCCGAGGCGGACCTCCTGGGTCGTGCGTTGCAACTCCAGAGTGGCGACGTCACCTTCGATGGCCACGACATCGCCGCCGCCGATGTCGTCGGCGTTGATCCCCAGGATTTCCTTGCTCTGCGGATCGGTGTAGACCTTGCCTTGGCGGAAGATACCGTACGCCGGTTGCGCCGGATCGAAATGGCCGCGGGCAAAGATGCGGTCACCCGCGCCGCTGAGTACCCGTTCGGAATCACCAGCGACGATGTAAGGCGCCTTGGTGAAATCCTCGGCCTTGTCGACGATGCGGTTGCTCAGCAGAAAGCTGTTGATCGATTTCAGCGCAATGCCGGGGATAACCTCGGTCACCGGGCTGCTGCGAACCTGAGGCGACAGCTTTATGGTGGGAATATCTTCCCGAAGTTGCACCTGCCCGTACGCCCAACCTGCCGAAGCCAGGAGCAGCAGGGCGAGTAGTGATTTCCTCATGCGGTGAATCCCTTTATTATGTGCATTCGCGTGAAACGCCAGAGCCGTCAGTGGCTCGCTCCCGGCATGCTTGTCAAAACTTGCTTGTCAACAGAAGGGAGCTACGTTTTACAACGGTAGCCTGCATTTCTTCGGACCCGCCAGGCCATCGACCCGACCTTACTTCACACGTGCACTGATCAAGCTTATGGCCATTTTAAACATCCTCGAATTCCCTGATCCGCGTCTGCGCACTATCGCCAAGCCAGTGGCCGTAGTGGACGACGAAGTGCGTCAGTTGGTCGACGACATGTTTGAAACAATGTATGAAGCGCCTGGCATCGGCCTCGCCGCTACCCAGGTCAACGTGCACAAACGTATCGTCGTGATGGACCTCTCCGAAGACCGCACCGAGCCTCGAGTGTTCATCAACCCCGAGCTCGAACCGCTGACCGACGACATGGGCCAGTACCAGGAAGGCTGCCTGTCGGTGCCGGGCTTCTACGAAAACGTCGATCGCCCGCAACGGGTCAAGGTCAAGGCGCTGGACCGCGACGGCAAGCCATACGAACTGATCGCCGAAGATTTGCTCGCGGTGTGCATCCAGCACGAATGCGACCACCTCAATGGCAAATTGTTCGTCGATTACCTGTCCACGCTCAAACGCGACCGCATCAAGAAGAAACTGGAAAAGCTTCATCGCCAGAACGCCTGATGCCCATCTTCAAAGGCTTGCTGCGGCAAGCCTTTTTCTTTTCAAGAGACGTCACCCATGACTGAGCCACTGCGCATTGTCTTTGCCGGCACCCCGGAATTCGCCGCCGAACACCTCAAGGCCCTGCTGAGCAGCCCTTACGAGATCGTCGCGGTCTACACCCAACCGGATCGTCCGGCCGGTCGCGGGCAAAAACTGATGCCGAGCCCGGTCAAGCAGCTTGCGCTGGAGAACAACATCCCGGTGCTGCAGCCGCCAACCCTGCGCAACGAAGACGCGCAAGCCGAACTGGCCGCGCTGAAACCGGACTTGATGGTGGTGGTCGCCTACGGCCTGATCCTGCCGCAAGTGGTGCTGGATATTCCGCGCCTGGGTTGCATCAACAGCCACGCCTCGCTGTTACCGCGCTGGCGCGGTGCGGCGCCGATCCAGCGTGCCGTGCAAGCAGGTGATGCCGAAAGCGGCGTGACCGTGATGCGCATGGAAGCCGGCCTCGACACCGGGCCGATGCTGCTTAAAGTCATCACGCCGATCATCGCCGAAGACACTGGCGGCAGCCTTCACGACCGTCTGGCCGAAATGGGTCCACCGGCCGTGGTTCAGGCGATTGCCGGCCTCGCCGCGGGTACGCTGGAAGGCGAAGTGCAAGACGACAGCCTGGCCACCTACGCGCACAAATTGAACAAGGACGAAGCACGCATCGACTGGACTCGTCCGGCGGTTGAGCTGGAGCGTCTGGTGCGTGCCTTCAACCCGTGGCCGATCACCCACAGCACCTTGAATGGCGAAGCCCTGAAAGTGCTGGCCGCGAACCTGGCCGAAGGCAAAGGTGCACCCGGTGAAATCCTCAGCGCCAGTAAGGACGGCCTGATCGTCGCGTGCGGCGAGCAGGCGTTGTGCCTGACCCGTCTGCAATTGCCCGGCGGCAAGGCGCTGAACTTCAGCGACCTGTTCAACAGCCGCCGTGAGAAATTCGCCACTGGCACTGTCCTCGGTCAAGCGGCGGACGCTCAATGAATCCGCGTCTGGCCGCCGCCAAGGCACTTGCCGCTGTCCTGAACGGGAAAGCCTCGCTCAACAGTTCGCTGCCAACGCAGTTGGACAAGGTCGAGGACCGTGATCGCGGGTTCACCCAGGACCTGGCGTTCGGCACCGCGCGCTGGCAGCCACGTTTGTCGGCGCTGGCGGCCAAGTTGCTGCAAAAGCCGTTCAAGGCTGCCGATGCCGATGTTGAGGCGCTGCTGCTGGTCGGCCTCTATCAGTTGCTCTACACCCGCGTCCCGGCCCATGCCGCGATTGGCGAGACGGTCGGTTGCGCCGACAAGTTGAAAAAGCCATGGGCCAAGGCCTTGCTCAATGCGGTGCTGCGTAACGCTCAGCGCGAAAGCGAAACGATTTTCGCCGAACTGGAACGCGATCCGGTGGTGCGCACTGCCCACCCGCGTTGGCTGCAGAAATCCCTGAAGGCGTTCTGGCCAGAGCAATGGGAAGCCATCTGCGCCGCCAACAACGCGCATCCGCCAATGATCCTGCGGGTCAACCGTCGCCATCACAGCCGGGATGCCTACCTCGGTTTGCTGACCGACGCCGGTATCGCCGCCACACCTTGTGTCTACAGCCGTGACGGTATCGTGCTCGAAGCCGCCGCCGACGTGCGCAGCCTGCCGGGTTTCGCCGAGGGCTGGATCAGCGTGCAGGACGAAGCGGCGCAACTGGCCGCTGATCTGCTCGATCTGGCACCGGGCCAACGGGTACTGGATGCCTGCTGCGCACCCGGCGGCAAGACCTGCCATATTCTCGAAGCCGAGCCAAAACTGGCCGGGGTGGTGGCGGTAGACCTGGAAGCCAAGCGTCTGGTGCGGGTGCGGGAAAACCTCGAACGCCTGAAACTGAGCGCCGAACTGATTGCCGCCGACGGCCGCGACACTCAGGCGTGGTGGGACGGCAAGCCGTTCCAGCGCATCCTGCTGGACGCGCCATGCTCGGCGACGGGCGTGATCCGTCGTCATCCGGACATCAAGCTGACCCGCCAGCCCGACGACATCGCCGCGCTGGCGCTGCTGCAAGGCGAGCTGCTCGACGCCATGTGGACCACCCTGGAAGTCGGCGGCATTCTGCTTTACGCCACCTGCTCGACGCTGCCGACCGAGAACACCGAAGTCATCGAAGCGTTCCTCGCCCGCACGCCGGGCGCCCGTGAACTGGACCTCGCCACGGCGGCCGGCATCAAGCAGCCCCATGGTCGCCAGTTGCTCGCCCAGGAAGGCGGCCACGACGGGTTCTACTACGCCAAGCTGATCAAGATCGCCGCCGCGCGCGGTTAAACGGATTCAATGGAGTGACTGGATGAAAATCATCATCCTCGGTGCAGGGCAGGTCGGCGGTTCGCTGGCGGAACACCTGGCCAGCGAAGCCAACGACATCACCGTGGTCGACACCGATGGCGAACGCCTGCGCGACCTCGGCGACCGTCTGGACATCCGCACGGTGCAGGGCCGCGGTTCGTTTCCGACCGTGCTGCGCCAGGCCGGCGCCGACGACGCCGACATGCTGGTCGCCGTGACCAACAGCGACGAAACCAACATGGTCGCCTGCCAGGTCGCCCATACCCTGTTCCACACCCCGACCAAGATCGCCCGGGTTCGTGAGGCCGCGTACCTGACCCGCGAAGAGCAGCTGTTCCAGAACGAAGCGATTCCGGTGGACGTGCTGATCAGCCCGGAACAAGTGGTCACCAACTACATCAAGCGTCTGATCCAGCATCCGGGCGCCTTGCAAGTGATCGACTTCGCCGAAGGCAAGGCGCAACTGGTCGCGGTTCGCGCCTATTACGGCGGGCCGCTGGTGGGCCAGCAACTGCGACAGTTGCGTGAACACATGCCGAACGTCGAAACCCGCGTGGCCGCCATTTTCCGTCGCGACCGGCCGATCCTGCCCCAGGGCGATACCGTGATCGAGGCCGACGACGAGGTGTTTTTCATCGCCGCCAAAGCGAACATTCGCGCGGTGATGAGCGAAATGCGCCGTCTCGACGAAACCTACAAGCGCATTGTCATCGCCGGTGGCGGGCAGATCGGGGAGCGTCTGGCCGAGGCCATCGAAAGCCGTTATCAGGTAAAGATCATCGAGATGAATCCGGCACGCTGCCGTCACCTCTCGGACCACCTCGACAGCACCGTGGTATTGCAGGGCAGTGCTTCGGACCGCGACCTGCTGATGGAAGAGAACATTGCCGACGCCGACCTTTTCCTGGCCCTGACCAACGACGACGAAGCCAATATCATGTCGTCGCTGCTGGCCAAGCGCCTCGGTGCGAAGAAGGTGATGACCATCATCAACAACCCGGCCTATGTCGATCTGATCCAGGGCGGCGACATCGACATCGCCATCAGCCCGCAACTGGCGACCATCGGCACCTTGCTGGCCCACGTGCGCCGGGGCGACATCGTCAGCGTGCACTCGCTGCGCCGTGGCGCGGCGGAAGCCATCGAGGCGATTGCCCATGGCGATGCGAAATCAAGCAAGGTGATCGGCAAGGCCATCGAGAACATCGGCCTGCCGCCGGGCACCACCATCGGTGCGATTATCCGCGACGAAGAAGTGATCATCGCCCACGATGACACCGTGATCGAAGCAGGCGACCATGTAATTCTGTTCCTTGTGGATAAAAAACATATTCGCGATGTGGAGAAGTTGTTTCATGTGGGGCTGAGCTTTTTCTGATCCAGGATTTTTCGGTGATCAGACTGACCTCTTCGCGGGCAAGCCCGCTCCCACAGGAGTTTCGGTCATACACAAGATGTATGTTCACTTCAATTACTGTGGGAGCGGGCTTGCCCGCGAAGGCAATCTCACAACCACCACATAAGCCAAGGCACAAAAGATGATCGAATCCCTGGAAAAAATGCTCGCCAAGGGTGTGGATAACGCTTTGCTGCGCTTCGGCCTGGGCAAGGGATATCTGGATCTGGGGGAAAACGCCAAGGCGGCGGAGCATTTTCAACGCTGCGTCGAATTCGATCCGAAGTATTCGGCTGCGTGGAAACTGCTGGGCAAGGCCCATCTGGCGCTGGCGGACTCTGCGGCCGCGCGGCAGGCCTGGGAACAAGGCCTGGAAGCCGCTCGCAACCATGGCGACAAGCAGGCAGAAAAGGAAATGACGGTGTTTCTGAAAAAGCTGGATCGCTCCGTTCAGAGATAGCGCAAGCCAATCCCTTCGGCATCCACCAACACCACTTCCATGCGTACTCGCGGTGCGCCTGTGGGTAAGTCTTGCACCTGCCCGTAGACCACCGCGCCCTGAGGCAACGCCGACAGTTTCGGATGCTTGACGTAAACCCCGGTGGTCGACAGGTTGCGCGTCTGGCCCAGGCATTCGCCGATGTTTTCGTGACTGATCTTGATGCGGAATGACTTACGATGTTCGGACATCTTCTGCGCCCTTGAGAACGGGTGGTGGATACGTGTAGGAGCGAGCTTGCTCGCGATGGATGCAAGGGCGCCGCATTCAGCCAGGCAGCCCGCATCATCGTTAACGTCCATCGCGAGCAAGCTCGCTCCTACAAGGTTATCCACAGAGTGTGCCAAGTAAGTCAGTACCAGCGCTCTTCACCCGGTGGCCGCTTCTTGAAGCGCTTCATGCTCCACATGTACTGGCTCGGGTAGGCCCCGACATAACGCTCGACCACTTTACTCATGGCCGCACAGGACTCCGCCGTATCGGTGCTGTACATGGCCTCTGGCGCGGCTTCGAGGATCACTTTGTAGCCTGAACCGTCGGGCAGGCGCAGCGCATGCAGGAACACGCCGACCGCTTTGCCGCCAGCGAGCATGTTGGGTACGAATTTGCTGGTCAGTGCCTGGGTGGCGAAGAACGGCACGAAGATCCCGGCGGATTCGGCCGGTTCCGGGTCGGCGGGAATGCCCACTGCACCACCTTTGCGCACTTCCTTGATGACGCTGAGGATCCCTTCCTTGGTGGAAGCAGCGACCTTGTTACCCAGTTGCACCCGTTGCTTTTGCAGCAATTCGTCCACCGCCTTCAATTTTGGCGGGCGGTAGAAAATGATCGGTTTGCACTGGCTGCAATAGAAGTGATTGAGCACTTCCCAATTGCCCAGATGGCTGGTGATGCCAACCACGCCTTTGCCGGAGGCGAGGGCGTCCTTCAAAATGTCGAGGCCTTCGACCTCGCGCACCAGGTCGATGGAGCGCTGGGCCGGCCAGATCCAGGCGCAGGCGCTTTCAGTCAGGGACTTGCCGATGTCCTTAAGGCTCTGTCCGACTAAACGTTCACGCGCGGCGGGGTCCATGTCCGGAAAACACTTGGACAGGTTGATACGTACCACGTCGCGGGAACGGTTCGGGGTTTTCCACATGACCCAGCCAATCGCCGAGCCCACGGCCTGCACGGCCCGCCACGGAAGCAGGGCAAACAGCCGCAGAGCGCCTACCAGCAAGGCGCCTTTCAACTTATCCACAGGTCACTCCTGATCTTGTGCTGTGCGCGAGGCGGCCATTCTAACCGCCGTTCGCCAACTGCGCGTAGCGGTCGCAGTCCCGAGTGTGATCCATGACCATGCCCGAGGCCTGCATCAGTGCGTAGCAAATGGTCGGCCCGACGAAGGTGAAACCGGCTTTTTTCAGGCCTTTGCTCATTTCCACGGCGGTCGGCGTCACGGCCGGGACTTCGCTGCGGTCCTTGAAATGATTGATCACAGGCGTGCCACCGACGAACGACCAGAGAAACGCCACCGGGTCCTCCAGCGCCAGCCAGGCCTGGGCATTGCGCCGGGCCGCGTTGAGCTTGAGGCGGTTGCGGATGATGCCCGGATCGAGCATCAGTTCGTCGATTTCGGCATCGCTCATCTGCGCCACGCGCTGGACATCAAAACCAAACATCACCTGACGATAATGCTCGCGTTTGCGCAGCACGGTGATCCAGGAAAGCCCGGCCTGGAACCCTTCGAGCAAAAGCAACTCGAACAATCCCTGCGCATCGCGTAGCGGCGTGCCCCACTCCTGATCGTGATAAGCCATGTACAGCGGATCTTCGGAACACCAAAAGCAGCGTGGCATAAGGCTCCAGGGGGCGTGCGCAGCAATGAATCGGGTATACTCCCGCTCTTTAAATCGCAGCCCAAGAAACAGGTGAATTTCGTGAGCCAGCCTACGCCAGCCGTGCGTACCTTCCAAGACTTGATCCTCGCCCTCCAGCAATACTGGGCCGAGCAAGGTTGTGTGGTACTTCAGCCCTACGATATGGAAGTAGGCGCCGGCACTTTCCACACCGCTACATTCCTGCGCGCCATTGGCCCGGAAACCTGGAACGCCGCCTACGTGCAGCCAAGCCGCCGTCCGACTGACGGCCGCTACGGCGAAAACCCGAACCGTCTGCAGCACTACTACCAGTTCCAGGTGGTCCTGAAGCCGAACCCGGACAACTTCCAGGAACTGTACCTGGGCTCCCTTAAGCACGTCGGCCTGGACCCGCTGGTCCACGACATCCGCTTCGTCGAAGACAACTGGGAATCGCCGACCCTCGGCGCCTGGGGTCTGGGCTGGGAAGTCTGGCTCAACGGCATGGAAGTGACGCAGTTCACTTACTTCCAGCAAGCGGGCGGCATCGAGTGCTACCCGGTGACCGGCGAGATCACCTACGGCCTCGAGCGTCTGGCCATGTACCTGCAAGGCGTGGACTCGGTCTACGACCTGGTCTGGGCTGACGGTCCGTTCGGCAAAGTGACCTACGGCGACGTGTTCCACCAGAACGAAGTGGAGCAATCGACCTACAACTTCGAACACGCCAATGTCGACAAGCTGTTCGAACTGTTCGATTTCTACGAAAGCGAAGCCAAGCGCCTGATCGAGCTCGACCAGCCGCTGCCGTTGCCGAGCTACGAAATGGTGTTGAAGGCTTCCCATACCTTCAACCTGCTGGATGCGCGCCGGGCAATCTCGGTGACCGCGCGTCAGCAATACATCCTGCGTGTACGCACCCTGGCGCGTTCCGTTGCGCAAGCCTACCTGCTGGCTCGCGCCAAGCTGGGCTTCCCAATGGCGACCCCGGACCTGCGTGACGAAGTACTGGCCAAGCTGGAGGCTGCACAATGAGTGCTCTGGATTTTCTGGTTGAACTGGGCACTGAAGAACTGCCACCCAAAGCCCTGAACACCCTGGCCGAGGCGTTTCTTGCCGGTATCGACAAGGGCCTGCAAGCTGCCGGCCTGAACTACGAGACCAAAACCGTTTATGCCGCGCCACGCCGCCTGGCTGTGCTGATCACCTCGCTGGCCACCCAGCAGCCGGATCGCAGCATCAACCTCGATGGCCCGCCACGTCAGGCTGCATTCGATGCCGAAGGCAACCCGACCCAGGCAGCACTGGGTTTTGCCAAAAAGTGCGGCGTCGAGCTGAGCGAAATCGATCAGAGCGGCCCGAAACTGCGCTACAGCCAGAGCATCGCCGGCAAGCCGACCGCGAGCCTGCTGCCGACCATCGTCGAAGATTCCCTGAACGACCTGCCGATCCCGAAACGCATGCGTTGGGGTGCGCGCAAGGAAGAGTTCGTGCGTCCGACCCAATGGCTGGTGATGCTGCTCGGTGACCAGGTCATCGACTGCACCATCCTCGCCCAGAAAGCCGGTCGCGATTCCCGTGGTCACCGCTTCCATCACCCGGAAAGCGTGCGTATCGGTTCGCCGTCCAGCTACCTGGCCGACCTGCGTGCCGCCTACGTGCTGGCCGATGCCAACGAGCGTCGCGAGATCATCAGCAAGCGCACCGAAGAGCTGGCCACCCGTCAGGAAGGCACGGCAATCGTTCCGCCGGCCCTGCTCGATGAAGTGACTGCGCTGGTCGAGTGGCCGGTGCCGCTGGTGTGCTCGTTCGAGGAGCGTTTCCTCGACGTGCCGCAGGAAGCCCTGATCACCACCATGCAGGACAACCAGAAGTACTTCTGCCTGCTGGATGCCGACGGCAAGTTGCTGCCACGTTTCATCACCGTGGCCAACATCGAAAGCAAAGACCCGCAGCAGATCATCGCCGGTAACGAGAAAGTGGTTCGCCCACGCCTGACCGACGCCGAGTTCTTCTTCAAGCAAGACAAGAAGCAGAAGCTCGAAGACTTCAACCTGCGCCTGCAGAACGTGGTGTTCCAGGAAAAGCTCGGCAGCGTCTACGACAAGGCCGAGCGTGTTTCCAGACTGGCTGCGTTCATCGCTCAACGCATCGGCGGCAACGCCGCGTGGGCCGCTCGTGCCGGCCTGCTGTCCAAGTGCGACCTGTCGACCGAAATGGTCGGCGAGTTCCCGGAGATGCAAGGTGTCGCCGGTTACTACTACGCCCTCAACGATGGCGAGCCGGAAGATGTCGCCCTGGCCCTGAACGAGCAGTACATGCCGCGCGGTGCCGGCGCTGAACTGCCGTCCACCCTGACCGGTGCGGCCGTGGCCATCGCCGACAAGCTCGATACGCTGGTCGGTATTTTCGGCATCGGCATGCTGCCAACCGGTAGCAAGGACCCGTATGCCCTGCGCCGTGCGGCACTTGGCGTGTTGCGCATCCTGATCGAGAAACAACTGGACCTGGACCTGACCGAGGCCGTGGCCTTCGCCGTGGAGGCGTTCGGTACCAAGGTCAAGGCTGCCGGCCTCAATGACTCGGTGCTGGAGTTCATCTTCGACCGTCTGCGTGCCCGTTACGAAGACGAAGGCGTCGATGTCGCCACCTACCTGTCGGTGCGTGCCCTGAAGCCAGGCTCGGCCCTGGACTTCGACCAGCGCGTGCAAGCGGTAGAGGCCTTCCGCAAATTGCCGGAAGCCGCTGCCCTGGCCGCGGTGAACAAGCGTGTGTCGAACCTGCTGAGCAAGGTCGAAGGTTCGGTGCCTACCGTCGTGGAAGCCAAGTACTTCGACAATGCCAATGAGTTCTCCCTGTACTCGGCGATCCAGCAGGCTGACCAGGCTGTACAGCCAATGGCCGCCTCGCGTCAGTACAGCGAGTCCCTGGCACGCCTGGCTGCATTGCGCGAGCCGGTGGATGCGTTCTTCGAAGCCGTGATGGTCAACGCGGAAGACGCGAAAGTCCGCGCCAACCGTTATGCATTGCTGGCGCGTCTGCGTGGGTTGTTCCTCGGCGTCGCCGATATTTCGTTGCTGGGGTAAGACTGTTTGAAACTGCTGATTCTCGATCGGGACGGGGTGATCAATTACGACTCCGACGCTTACATCAAGTCGGTGGAGGAGTGGATTCCACTCCCCGGTTCGATCGAAGCCATCGCGCAGTTGAGCAAGGCCGGCTGGACGGTAGCAGTCGCTACCAACCAGTCGGGCATCGCTCGCGGCTACTACGACCTCGCTACCCTCGATGCCATGCACGAGCGCTTGCGCGCGCTGGTGGCGGAGCAGGGTGGTGAAGTCGGCCTGATCGTCTACTGCCCCCACGGGCCGGACGAAGGCTGCGAATGCCGCAAGCCGAAACCCGGGATGTTGAAAAGCATCGCCGCACATTACAACGTATCGCTGACTGATCTATGGTTCGTCGGCGATAGCCTTGGTGACCTGGAAGCCGCTAAAGCCGTCGATTCACAGCCAGTTTTGGTTAAGACCGGAAAAGGCGAAAAAACCTTGGGCAAGACCTTACCGGCAGGCACCTTGATTTTTGACGATCTGGCGGCGATTGCCGCAGAACTTATCCACAATTAGAGCGTTTTCGAGACTCCTGACCAGGGAGTGATCGGAAGTGCGCTTTATATAGACGGGCAAAGCCCGCACGGTAACCGTCACCATGTCGATACTGCAGGCCATCAGAACCTTCCTCTTTTACCTGCTGCTGGGCACCAGCTCCTTGCTGTGGTGCAGCCTGAGTTTTTTTATCGCGCCGTTTCTGCCGTTCAAGGCGCGCTATCGCTTCATCAACGTGTACTGGTGCCGCTGCGCCTTGTGGCTGAGCAAAGTGTTTCTGGGTATCCGCTACGAAGTGAAGGGTGCCGAGAACGTCCCTGAACGGCCTTGCGTCATTCAGTCGAACCACCAGAGCACGTGGGAGACGTTCTTTCTCTCTGCCTACTTCTCGCCGCTCAGCCAGGTGCTCAAACGCGAATTGCTCTATGTGCCGTTCTTCGGTTGGGCCATGGCCATGCTGCGACCGATCGCCATCGATCGCGACAACCCGAAAGCCGCACTCAAGCATGTGGCGCAGAAAGGCGATGAGTTGCTCAAGGACAATGTCTGGGTGCTGATCTTCCCCGAAGGCACGCGAGTTCCCTATGGCACCATCGGAAAGTTCTCGCGCGGTGGCAGTGCATTGGCGGTCAACGCCGAATTGCCCGTGTTGCCGATTGCGCACAACGCCGGCAAGTTCTGGCCGAAAACCGGTTGGGCGAAGAAGCAGGGCGTCATCACCGTGATCATTGGTACACCGATGTATGCCGAAGGCACCGGACCACGAGCCATTGCTGAATTGAACGACCGGGTCCAGGCCTGGAACGAGCAGATGCAACGGGAAATGGGCTCACTGCCACCGGCTCCGCAAGCACCGGTTTCAAACGACCAGGTGGCTGTCTGAGATTCTGTGGATAACCTGTGTACCGTTTCATCGAAAACCGTCGTTATTTGTACGTAACTTTATGATTCTTTTACATATTTCTTAGAATGATAAATCCCATAAAAACGTGCATAAGTTTTTTTCGGACGTAAAAAAACCGGCTGATATAGCCGGTTTTTTTATGCCCGGAATAATCATCGGCAGTCGACATGACGGAGCAACCTGGATCGTTCGATTCACGAAGAAATATCCTCGTCCCGGACGCTGGCCACCCACATCTACCGCCTGCGCAACAAGCTTGGCTGACAGCGGATTGCGGTTGGCAGTTGCTGACGATTTATGGGTATCGGTTGGAGAGTGTGGCACCGGCGAGCGAGTAAAACACAGGCAATAAAAAAGGTTCTTCACGCATTCCCGGGAAACTGTAGGAGCCAGCCTGCTGGCGATGGACTCAAGTGCGCCGCGTTTATCCAGTTCACCCGCGTTATCGTTAACGACCATCGCCAGCAAGCTGGCTCCTACGACGGACTGTGCCCATGCTCAAGCCAGTGAAATAGGCAAAAAAAAGGCCAACGCAATGCGTTGGCCTTTTCGTTGGCGTCAACCGGTGATCAGAAATCCAGGTTGGACACCGCCAGGGCGTTGCTCTCGATGAAGTCACGGCGAGGTTCGACCGCATCACCCATCAGGGTGTTGAAGATCTGGTCCGCGCCAATGGCGTCTTCGATGGTCACTTTGAGCATGCGGCGCGAGCCCGGGTCCATGGTGGTTTCCCACAGCTGATCCGGGTTCATCTCGCCCAGTCCTTTGTATCGCTGGATGGTGTGACGCTTGGTGCTTTCGGCCATCAACCACTCAAGGGCTTCCTTGAACTCGGTGACCTGCTTCTTGCGCTCGCCACGCTGGATGTACGCGCCGTCGTCCAGCAAGGTGCTCAGTTGAGCGCCCAGGGAAACCACGGTCTTGTAGTCGTTGCTGCCGAAGAAGTCGCGGTTGAAGGTGACGTAGTTCGACAGGCCGTGGGAGATCAGTTCGACCTCTGGCAGCCAGACGTTACGTTCACGATCTTCACGCAGGCTGGCCTTGTAGACCAGGCCCGACTTCTCGACGGTGCGCAGACGCACTTCGTACTGGGCCAGCCAATCCTGCATCGCTGCGTGATCGGACAGTTGATCCATGCTGACCGCCGGCAGGTAGATGAAGTGCTCGGTCAGTTCCTGTGGGTACAGGCGCGACAGACGCTTGAGGGTCTTCATGACCAGACGGAAGTCGTTCACCAGACGCTCAAGGGCTTCGCCGGAGATACCCGGTGCTTCCTCGTTCAGGTGCAGGCTCGCATCTTCCAGGGCCGACTGCGTCATGTACTCTTCCATGGCGTCGTCGTCCTTGATGTATTGCTCTTGCTTGCCTTTCTTCACTTTGTACAGCGGCGGCTGGGCGATGTAGATGTAGCCACGCTCGATCAGCTCCGGCAGTTGACGGAAGAAGAAGGTCAGCAGCAAGGTACGGATGTGCGAACCGTCGACGTCAGCATCAGTCATGATGATGATGTTGTGATAGCGCAGCTTGTCGATGTTGTACTCTTCGCGACCGATGCCACAGCCCAGCGCGGTGATCAAGGTGCCTACTTCCTGGGAAGAGATCATCTTGTCGAAGCGTGCCTTCTCGACGTTCAGGATTTTACCCTTGAGGGGCAGAATTGCCTGGGTCCTGCGGTTACGTCCCTGCTTGGCAGAGCCGCCCGCGGAGTCACCTTCCACGAGGTACAGTTCGGACAGGGCAGGGTCCTTTTCCTGGCAGTCCGCCAGTTTGCCCGGCAGGCCGGCGATGTCCAGTGCGCCTTTGCGGCGGGTCATCTCACGGGCCTTGCGCGCCGCTTCACGGGCACGTGCCGCGTCGATCATCTTGCCGACGACCAGCTTGGCTTCGTTCGGGTTTTCCAGCAGGAAGTCGGAGAAGTACTTGCCCATTTCCTGTTCGACCGCGGTCTTCACTTCGGAAGACACCAGCTTGTCTTTGGTCTGGGAGCTGAACTTCGGATCCGGTACCTTCACCGAAATGATCGCGGTCAGGCCTTCACGGGCATCGTCACCGGTAGTGGCAACCTTGTGCTTCTTCGCCAGGCCTTCTGCTTCGATGTAGGTGTTCAGGTTACGCGTCAGTGCGGAACGGAAACCCACCAGGTGAGTGCCGCCGTCGCGCTGTGGAATGTTGTTGGTGAAGCACAACAGGTTCTCGTTGAAGCTGTCGTTCCACTGCAAGGCGATTTCCACGCCGATGCCGTCTTCACGCTGGATGTTGAAGTGGAAAACCTGGTTGACCGGGGTCTTGTTGGTGTTCAGGTATTCAACGAACGCACGCAGGCCGCCTTCATACTTGAACAGCTCTTCCTTGCCGCTGCGCTCATCCTTGAGGACGATACCGACACCGGAGTTGAGGAAAGACAGTTCACGAATCCGCTTGGCCAGGATGTCCCAGCTGAAGTGGATGTTCTTGAAGGTTTCGCTGGAAGCCTTGAAGTGGATCTGCGTACCGGTGGTTTCGGAGTCGCCAACGATTTTCATCGGCTCTTGCGGAACACCGTGGACGTAAGTCTGTTCCCAGATCTTGCCACTACGGCGAACGGTCAGGACCAGCTCTTCCGACAGGGCATTAACGACCGACACACCCACACCGTGCAGACCGCCGGAAACCTTATAGGAGTTGTCGTCGAATTTACCGCCGGCGTGCAGCACGGTCATGATGACCTCGGCTGCCGAAACGCCTTCTTCTTTGTGTACGTCTACCGGGATGCCACGGCCGTTGTCGCGAACGGTGATGGACTCATCCGGGTGGATGATGATGCTGATGTCGTCGCAGTAGCCGGCGAGCGCTTCGTCGATCGAGTTATCGACCACCTCGAACACCATGTGGTGCAGACCGCTGCCATCGTCGGTATCACCAATGTACATACCGGGACGTTTGCGTACGGCATCCAGGCCTTTCAGCACTTTAATGCTCGTTGAGTCGTACGTATTTTCTTCGCTCAATGCCTTCACTCCCGATGGTCGTGGGTCTGGGTGATACGGCCCTGTTCCACGTGGAACAGAGCGACTGGCGTTTCCGTCTGCCAGCCTTCCCTCAATAATTCGTGATCTACACAGGTGATAAATACCTGGCAGCGTAAGTCTTCCAACAAGCGGCAAAGCGCGCGACGGTGGTGCTCGTCCAGCTCGGACGGCAAGTCATCCACCAGATAAATACACTGACCGCGTCGAGCCTGACTGACCAGGTGCCCTTGGGCAATCCGCAATGCGCAAACCACCAACTTCTGCTGGCCACGGGACAAGATGTCCGCGGCGTTATGTGCGCCCAGTCTGAGACGCAAATCAGCACGTTGTGGTCCGGCCTGGGTATGCCCCATTTGCTGGTCCCGCTGCAGAGACCCGGCGAGCACAGCACTCAGTTCACGGTCCTTGTCCCAGCCGCGGTAATAGCTGAGCGTCAAGCCTTCAAGCTCAACCAGATCGCTCAAGGTTTGTTCAAAGACTGGTTTCAAGGCTTTGATATAAGCGCGGCGGTATTCATCAATTTCAGCGCTGGCCTGGCACAGTTCCCTGTCCCAAACCGCTTGCGAAACGGCGTCAAGTGTACCATGCCGCAGCCAAGAGTTTCTCTGGCGCAGGGCCTTCTGCAGGCGCTGCCAGGTTGACATGAAGCGCGGTTCCACGTGGAACACGCCCCAGTCGAGAAACTGTCGGCGAATCTTCGGCGCACCTTCCAGCAATCGAAAGCTGTCAGGATTGATCAGTTGCAGTGGCAGGATTTCCGCCAGTTGCGCGGCGCTGCGGGCGTTCTGCCCATCGATACGGATCTGGAATTCGCCTTGGCGATCCCGCGAAATGCCCAAGGCGCTGTGCCCACCCTCCGCAAGTTCAACCTGGCCAAAGACGGTGCACGCCAGTTGCTCGTATTGAATGACCGGCAACAGTCGGGTGCTGCGAAACGAACGGGCAAGCCCCAGCAGATGGATGGCTTCCAGAACACTGGTTTTGCCGCTGCCGTTGGCGCCGTAAAGGATATTGATGCGTGGGGAGGGGGAGAAGGTCACCGGGTGCAAATTGCGCACCGCGGTGACCGAGACGCGACTTAAGGACATCTAGCTTCTGCTGGGCATGATTACAGACGCATCGGCATGACAACGTAGGCCGAGTCGTCGTTATCCGATTCCTGCACCAGCGCACTGCTGTTGGAGTCGGACAGGATCAGACGAACCTGCTCAGTGGTCATCACGCCCAGCACGTCGAGCAGGTAGCTCACGTTGAAGCCGATTTCCAGAGAGCCACCGTTGTATTCAACGCCCACTTCTTCTTCCGCTTCTTCCTGCTCCGGGTTGTTCGCCTGAATCTTCAGCTGACCGCTGGCCAGTTGCAGACGGATACCACGGTACTTCTCGTTGGACAGGATCGCGGTACGGCTGAACGCTTCGCGCAGCGCCTGGCGATCGCCCAGTACCAGCTTGTCGCCGCCTTTTGGCAGAACGCGTTCGTAGTCCGGGAATTTGCCGTCGACCAGTTTCGAGGTGAAGGTGAACTCACCGGTGGTGGCGCGGATGTGGTGCTGACCCAGAACGATGCTGACATTGCCATCCGGCTCGGTGAGCAGGCGTGCCAGTTCGAGGATACCTTTGCGCGGTACGATCACCTGGTGACGATCCGGTTGACCGATATCGGCCTGCATCGAGCACATGGCCAGGCGGTGACCATCGGTGGCCACGGCGCGGATCACACCAGCGGAAACTTCCAGCAACATGCCGTTGAGGTAGTAACGCACGTCCTGCTGGGCCATGGCGAAGCTGGTGCGCTCGATCAGACGGCGCAGCTTGCTTTGCTCCAGACTGCAGGTCAGCGAGCCCGGGCCTTCTTCCACGGTTGGGAAGTCGTTGGCCGGCAGCGTCGACAAGGTGAAGCGGCTACGGCCGGCCTTGACCACAAGCTTCTGCTCATCGACCTTGATGTCGATCAGCGCATCGTTTGGCAGGCTCTTGCAGATGTCCATCAGCTTGCGCGCAGGCACGGTGATGGAACCCGGATCCGCCGGCTCTTCGAGTTGAACACGACCAACCAGCTCGACTTCCAGGTCGGTACCGGTCAGCGACAATTGCTGGCCTTCGACAACCAGCAGCACGTTGGAGAGCACCGGCAAGGTCTGGCGGCGTTCGACGACGCCTGCGACCAGTTGCAGGGGTTTCAACAGGGCTTCGCGTTGAATGGTGAAATGCATGGTCTAGTCCCTTGCCTTAATTAGCTGCGCTGGTGTTCATCAAGTGGTCAGTGTACGCAGCAGGTTCTTGTAGTCCTCGCGGATGTCCGCGTCGGATTCCTTAAGTTCGTTGATCTTGCGACAGGCGTGCAAAACAGTCGTATGGTCGCGGCCGCCAAACACGTCGCCGATTTCCGGCAGGCTGTGGTTAGTCAACTCTTTGGACAAGGCCATTGCAACCTGACGCGGACGTGCGACCGAGCGAGAACGACGCTTGGACAGCAAGTCGGAGATCTTGATCTTGTAGTACTCGGCGACGGTGCGCTGAATGTTATCCACAGAGACCAGTTTATCCTGCAACGCCAACAAGTCCTTCAGGGATTCGCGAATCAACTCGATGGTGATATCGCGCCCCATGAAGTGCGAGTGGGCGATCACGCGTTTGAGCGCGCCTTCCAGCTCACGGACGTTGGAGCGGATACGCTGGGCAATGAAGAACGCGGCGTCATGCGGCAGCTCGACCTTGGCCTGATCGGCCTTCTTCATCAGGATCGCCACGCGGGTTTCCAGCTCCGGTGGTTCGACCGCTACGGTCAGGCCCCAGCCAAAGCGGGATTTGAGGCGTTCTTCAAGGCCTTCGATTTCTTTCGGGTAGCGGTCACTGGTGAGAATGACCTGCTGGCCACCTTCGAGCAGGGCGTTGAAGGTGTGGAAAAACTCTTCCTGGGAACGCTCTTTACGGGCGAAGAACTGAATGTCATCGATCAGCAACGCATCCACCGAACGGTAGAAGCGTTTGAATTCGTTGATCGCGTTCAGTTGCAGGGCCTTGACCATGTCCGCCACGAAACGCTCGGAATGCAGGTACACCACCTTGGCGTTCGGGTTCTTCTTTAATAGGTGGTTACCCACAGCGTGCATCAAGTGGGTTTTACCCAGGCCAACGCCACCATAAAGGAAGAGCGGGTTGTAACCGTGCTTGGGGTTGTCGGCCACCTGCCAGGCGGCGGCGCGTGCCAACTGGTTGGATTTACCTTCGACGAAATTCTCGAAGGTAAAGGTGCGGTTCAGGTAACTGGTGTGCTTGAGCGCACCTTCGACTTGCACGGTACGTTGCTCGGCACGAACCGGGGCCTGTTGCGAACTGGCGCCGGCCATCGGATCGAAGCTGTCACGGGAAGGTTCTTCCTCGGTGACCTCGGCCATTTTTTGCGTGGTGCGCTTGGTCGAAGCCGCAGCAGGTGCTGGCGGCGGACTGGCGGGTGCTTGAGCAGCCTGGGCCTGGGAAGCGGCGGCTGCCAGGGGAGCATTTGGCGCGGCACGCGGTGCCGAACTGCGTTTGCTGCCTATTAATAAGGAAAGCGCAGGCGCCATGCCATTGCCGTGCTCATCGAGCAATTCGAGAACACGCCCCAGGTACTTTTCGTTGACCCAGTCCAGAACAAAACGATTGGGTGCATAGACACGCAACTCGTCGCCTTCGGCTTCGACCTGTAGTGGACGGATCCAAGTGTTGAATTGTTGGGCAGGCAGCTCATCGCGCAGAAGCTCCACGCACTGCTGCCAAAGTTCCACTGACACGGATATCCCCTAAGTTGAAAGCCGGTGAGGCAAAAACAAGCGGCCATTGTAGCGACCAGACGCCGACTTATCCACACGAAGGTGGTTCATCGACCAAGAAGAATCGCCGTTTCATACGCAAAAAAGACGACCAGTGGTCTGTGCATAAGCTCTGTGGATAACCGGGGTTAAGGTCATTGCACAAGTGGGAGCGAAACTCGGTGGATAACCGGCCTGTGGATAAACCGGCTTTCCACACACAGGTTATCCGATAGCGCAGCACAGGCTGAACACGGTTTTCCACTGTAGTTGTCATTCTCTGTACAGCAGGTAAAACAAGGGCTAAAGGCACTTATCCACAGAAGAGTCCGGGCGTAGCTTTTATAAGCTTTACAGAAAAGCTTTAAATACTTTCCTTTCTTATTTTTATATTTACCCGCGGTTCGTTCAGCGCAAAACGCCTGGAGATCTATTTATAAGGAAACGCTGGTTGGAAATTGACCTGAAGGCTTGCTTTCTCTAGAATCCCCGGTCTCTTAAAACGGGGGCCATTCCGGCCCGTTGTGGACGAACCAGGTAACACGACAATGAAACGTACTTTCCAACCAAGCACTATCAAACGCGCTCGTACCCACGGTTTCCGTGCTCGCATGGCTACCAAGAACGGTCGTGCCGTACTGTCGCGTCGTCGCGCCAAAGGTCGTGCGCGTCTGGCAGTTTGATAAGCCGGCACTGGAGGTGAGTCAGGACTTCAGTCGGGAAAAGCGTCTGCTTACTCCCCGGCATTTCAAGGCAGTCTTTGACTCCCCTACCGGCAAGGTTCCGGGGAAAAATCTCCTGCTCCTTGCGCGCAACAACGATCTTGATCACCCCCGTCTCGGGTTGGTTATCGGGAAAAAGAGCGTAAAGCTCTCCGTCGAGCGCAATCGCCTCAAACGTCTTATGCGCGAATCGTTTCGTCTGAACCAGGATTCACTGGTCGGCTGGGACATTGTTATCGTCGCGCGCAAAGGTTTGGGTGACGTAGAAAACCCCGAATTGATTCAGCATTTCGGCAAACTCTGGAAACGCCTGGCTCGCAGTTCGCCGGTACCAGCAGTCAAAACCGAAACTGTAGGGGTAGACAGTCCAGATGCGTAAACTGGCACTCGTTCCGATTCAGTTTTATCGCTATGCCATTAGTCCCCTGATGGCCAGTCACTGTCGTTTCTACCCCAGTTGTTCCTGCTACGCGTTAGAAGCCATCGAAAATCATGGCCTTCTTCGCGGTGGCTGGCTGACCTTTCGTCGTTTAGGTCGCTGTCATCCGTGGAATCCCGGTGGTTATGACCCGGTTCCACCTATCCCTACCTCCCGTTCTTCTTCGATGGCCGAGTAATCATGGATATCAAACGCACGATCCTGATCGTCGCCCTGGCAATCGTGTCCTACGTTATGGTTCTTAAATGGAACCAGGACTATGGCCAGGCTGCCCTGCCGACTCAGAATGTTGCCACCAATACGACTGCATCGGGCCTGCCGGATACGGCATCTGGCTCCAACGCTTCCGCCAGTGACGACATTCCACGTGCTGCTAGCGACACCAGCGCACCTGCCGAAACACCGGTGGCTGTGAGCAAGGACCTCATCCAGATCAAAACGGATGTACTGGACCTGGCTATCGATCCACAAGGTGGTGATGTTGCCCAGTTGACCCTGCCGCTGTATCCGCGTCGTCAGGATCACCCGGAAATTCCGTTCCAGCTGTTCGATAACGGCGGCGAACGTACTTATCTGGCACAAAGCGGTCTGATCGGCACCAACGGTCCGGATGCAAATCCGGCCGGTCGTCCGGTTTATTCCTCGGAGAAGAAGGTTTATCAGCTGGCTGACGGTCAGGACCAATTGGTCGTGGACCTGAAGTTCAGCAAGGACGGCGTCAACTACATCAAGCGTTTCACCCTGAAACGCGGCTTGTATGACGTAACCGTTTCCTACCTGATCGACAACCAGAGCGCCCAGCCCTGGACCGGTGCGATGTTCGCCCAGTTGAAGCGTGACGCCAGCGCCGATCCTTCGTCGACCACGGCCACCGGCACCGCGACTTACCTGGGCGCCGCCCTGTGGACAAGTTCGGAGCCGTACAAGAAAGTGTCCATGAAGGACATGGACAAGGCGCCGGTGAAAGAAACCGTCACTGGCGGTTGGGTTGCCTGGTTGCAGCACTACTTCGTGACCGCATGGATTCCGGCCAAGGGCGAAAACAACGTCGTCCAGACCCGTAAAGACAGCAAAGGCAACTACATCATCGGCTACACCGGCCCATCGATGAGTGTTGCCCCGGGCGCCAAGGCCGAGACCAGCGCTGTTCTGTACGCCGGCCCGAAAAGCCAGGCCGTGCTGAAAGAGTTGTCCCCAGGTCTGGAATTGACCGTCGACTACGGCATTCTGTGGTTCATTGCCCAGCCAATCTTCTGGTTGCTGCAACATATCCACGCGCTGGTCGGTAACTGGGGCTGGTCGATCATCTTCCTGACCATGCTGATCAAGGGGATCTTCTTCCCGTTGTCGGCTGCCAGCTACAAATCCATGGCGCGCATGCGTGCAGTGGCACCGAAACTGGCCGCGCTGAAAGAGCAACATGGCGATGACCGGCAGAAAATGTCGCAAGCCATGATGGAGCTGTACAAGAAAGAGAAGATCAATCCGCTGGGTGGTTGCTTGCCAATCCTCGTGCAGATGCCGGTTTTCCTCTCGCTGTACTGGGTTCTGCTGGAAAGCGTTGAAATGCGCCAGGCGCCGTTCATGCTGTGGATTACTGACCTGTCGATCAAGGATCCGTTCTTCATTCTGCCGATCATCATGGGTGCAACCATGTTCATCCAGCAGCAGTTGAACCCGACTCCTCCGGATCCGATGCAGGCGAAGGTCATGAAAATGATGCCAATCATCTTCACCTTCTTCTTCCTGTGGTTCCCGGCGGGTCTGGTGCTGTACTGGGTAGTGAACAACGTATTGTCGATCGCCCAACAGTGGTACATCACTCGTAAGATCGAAGCGGCTGCCAAAGCAGCTGCCTGATTTACACTGTGGATAACCACTCAAGACGCCCCCTAGTGGGGCGTTTTGCTATCTGTCACTTTTGTCTGGATACCGGTTTATGAGCGTTCCTCGTGAAACCATCGCCGCCGTCGCCACCGCTCAAGGTCGTGGCGGTGTAGGCATCGTGCGTATCTCCGGGCCGTTGGCCAGCGTTGCGGCCAAGGCTTTCAGTGGTCGCGAGCTCAAGCCGCGATTTGCCCACTACGGTCCCTTTTTTGGTGAACACGACGAGGTGCTGGACCAGGGCATCGCGCTGTATTTTCCGGGGCCAAACTCGTTTACCGGGGAAGATGTGCTGGAACTCCAGGGACATGGTGGCCCGATTGTTCTGGATATGTTGCTCAAGCGCTGCCTGGAACTGGGTTGCCGGCTTGCCCGGCCGGGGGAATTCAGCGAGCGTGCGTTCCTCAACGACAAGCTTGACCTGGCCCAGGCCGAGGCCATTGCCGACTTGATTGAAGCCAGTTCTGCCCAGGCTGCGCGAAATGCGTTGCGCTCCCTGCAAGGTGCTTTCTCGTCACGTGTGCATAACCTCACCGAGCAACTGATCGGCCTGCGCATCTACGTCGAAGCGGCCATCGATTTCCCGGAAGAGGAAATCGACTTCCTCGCCGATGGCCATGTCCTGAGCATGCTCGACAAAGTGCGCGACGAGTTATCCACTGTCATGCGTGAAGCCGGGCAGGGTGCCTTGCTGCGAGACGGCATGACAGTGGTCATTGCAGGTCGTCCGAATGCCGGTAAATCCAGCCTGCTCAATGCACTGGCCGGGCGCGAAGCGGCGATCGTGACCGAAATTGCCGGCACCACCCGGGACGTACTGCGTGAACATATCCACATCGATGGCATGCCGCTGCATGTGGTGGATACCGCCGGTCTGCGCGATACCGATGACCATGTGGAAAAAATCGGCGTGGAACGTGCCTTGAAAGCCATCGGTGAAGCGGATCGGGTACTGCTGGTGGTCGATGCCACCGCGCCGGAAGCCATCGATCCGTTCGCACTGTGGCCGGAATTTCTCGAAACCCGTCCCGATCCCGCGAAAGTTACCCTGATCCGCAACAAGGCCGACCTTACGGGCGAAGCCACTGCCATGGAGATCAGCGACGACGGCCACGTCACCATCAGCCTGAGCGCCAGGTCCGGAGGTGTCGGTCTGGAGCTGCTGCGTGATCACCTCAAGGCCTGCATGGGCTACGAGCAAACGTCCGAAAGCAGCTTCAGTGCTCGCCGGCGCCACCTGGAGGCGCTACGTCATGCCAGTACTGCCCTCGAGCATGGTCGTGCCCAGTTGACCTTGGCCGGTGCTGGCGAGTTGCTGGCCGAAGATCTGCGCCAGGCTCAGCAGTCGCTGGGAGAAATCACCGGCGCCTTCAGCTCTGACGACCTGTTGGGGCGAATTTTCTCCAGCTTCTGTATCGGCAAGTAGCCCTCCTGGTATTCACAGACAGGCCGTTCGTGCCTGTCTGCTCTCTCTTTTTCTGAATAACCCCTCCAGTGCCGAGCGGACTTTGCCTGCTTGAGCGGAATTCTCGTGCCTGAATTTCGGGCAAACGACACTTTTCTGTGGATTAAGCCCTGTGAATAACCGCCGCTAAGGTCAGTTGATAACAGGGCCTGAAAACTGAACATAACCGCCACTGTGGATAACCACCCCTTTCATCCACAGGCTTACACCGGTTATCCAAGGGCCTCATTGGTACATGAACACAGGGTTTTGAATCGCTGTACATATTGAAAATAAAGGCCTGTAGAGATCTATCCACAGAAAGGCAGGTGCATAGAAATAAACATAAAAACAAAGATTTAATAAATTTCTCTCTTTTTAATTTCTATAACTCCGACTTTTCCACAGCTGGTTAAATTTTGTGCAAAGGGTTCTTTAGGAAGGGCGAAGTCCCTATACTTGTCGACCAGGTCCGAAAACCTGAGCTCAAACTATTCCTGAATTACCTACTTAAGCAGGCACGAGGTGCGTGGTGGATTTCCCTTCCCGTTTTGAAGTGATCGTCATCGGCGGCGGTCATGCCGGTACCGAGGCAGCACTGGCCTCAGCACGTATGGGGGTGAAAACCCTTTTGCTGACGCATAACGTGGAAACCCTCGGTGCCATGAGTTGCAACCCGGCCATTGGCGGGATCGGCAAAAGCCACCTGGTCAAGGAAATTGACGCCCTCGGCGGCGCGATGGCCATCGCTACCGATAAAGGCGGCATCCAGTTTCGTGTGTTGAACAGCCGCAAAGGCCCGGCCGTGCGTGCAACCCGTGCACAAGCCGACCGGATTCTGTACAAGGCCGCTGTCCGCGAAATCCTGGAAAACCAGCCGAACCTGTGGATATTTCAACAGGCCGCTGATGACCTGATCGTCGAGCAGGAGCAAGTGCGCGGCGTAGTGACCCAGATGGGCCTGCGTTTCCTCGCCGACTCGGTGGTTTTGACCACCGGCACCTTCCTTGGTGGACTTATCCACATTGGTTTGCAGAATTTCTCCGGCGGCCGTGCCGGTGATCCTCCGTCGATTGCCCTGGCTCACCGTCTACGTGAATTGCCTTTGCGGGTCGGTCGCCTGAAGACAGGTACGCCGCCGCGTATCGACGCCCGTTCTGTGGATTTCTCGGTGATGACCGAGCAGGCCGGCGATACGCCGATCCCGGTGATGTCGTTCATGGGTTCCAAAGAGCAGCATCCACGGCAGATCAGTTGCTGGATTACTCATACCAACGCCCGTACCCACGAGATCATTGCGGCGAACCTC
The DNA here is from genome assembly GCF_052112305.1 of Pseudomonas sp. QLc11A. Classification (NCBI taxonomy): domain Bacteria; kingdom Pseudomonadati; phylum Pseudomonadota; class Gammaproteobacteria; order Pseudomonadales; family Pseudomonadaceae; genus Pseudomonas; species Pseudomonas sp. QLc11A. The sequence continues at coordinate 170,231 of NZ_JAVAJJ010000006.1, read as the reverse complement.
GACCGTTCGCCGATGTATTCCGATGCAGGCGAGATCGAAGGCATCGGTCCGCGTTACTGCCCGTCGATCGAAGACAAGATTCATCGCTTTGCCGACAAGGAAAGCCACCAGGTCTTCATCGAACCGGAAGGTTTGACCACGAACGAGCTGTACCCGAACGGGATATCCACATCCTTGCCGTTCGATGTGCAATTGCAGATCGTGCAATCGATCCGCGGCATGGAAAACGCACACATCGTGCGCCCGGGCTACGCCATCGAGTACGACTACTTCGATCCGCGCGACCTGAAGTACAGCCTGGAAACCAAAGTGATCGGCGGCCTGTTCTTCGCCGGGCAAATCAACGGCACGACCGGTTACGAAGAAGCCGGCGCCCAGGGTTTGCTCGCCGGAACCAACGCGGCACTGCGCGCGCAGGGCAAAGACGCCTGGTGCCCGCGTCGCGACGAGGCCTATATCGGCGTGTTGGTCGACGACCTGATTACCCTCGGCACCCAAGAGCCGTACCGGATGTTCACCTCCCGCGCCGAATACCGTTTGATCCTGCGCGAAGACAACGCCGACCTGCGCTTGACCGAAAAAGGTCGCGAACTTGGCCTGGTGGATGACGTGCGTTGGGCGGCTTTCTGCAAAAAACGCGAAAGCATCGAACTGGAGGAGCAGCGCCTGAAAAGCACCTGGGTTCGCCCGGGCACCGAACAGGGCGATGCGATTGCCGAAAAATTCGGCACGCCGCTGACCCACGAATACAACTTGCTGAATCTCTTGAGTCGTCCGGAAATCGACTACGCTGGTCTGATCGCCGTGACCGGAGGCGGCGCAGAAGATCCACAAGTCGCCGAACAGGTCGAAATCAAGACCAAGTACGCCGGCTACATCGATCGTCAACAGGATGAAATCGCCCGGCTGCGCGCCAGCGAAGACACCAAACTGCCTGTGGATATCGATTACACGAATATTTCCGGTCTCTCCAAAGAGATCCAGAGCAAGCTCGGTGCGACTCGCCCTGAAACCTTGGGCCAGGCCTCGCGTATCCCGGGCGTAACGCCGGCAGCCATTTCGCTGTTGATGATTCATTTGAAAAAACGCGGCGCGGGCCGTCAGTTGGAGCAAAGCGCTTGAGTTCGTTGGTCACTTCGCAACATGCAGAAGAGTTATCCACAGGTGCCCGCCAGCTTGGCGTCACGCTGACAGAAACCCAGCACGCGCAACTGCTGGGTTATCTGGCCCTGTTGATCAAATGGAACAAGGCTTACAACCTCACCGCCGTGCGTGATCCGGACGAAATGGTCTCCCGTCACCTGCTCGACAGTCTGAGCGTGATGTCATTCATCGAAAACGGACGCTGGCTCGACGTTGGCAGTGGCGGCGGCATGCCCGGCATTCCGCTGGCTATCCTGTTTCCCGAGTCCCAGGTGACGTGCCTGGACAGCAACGGCAAGAAAACCCGCTTCCTGACCCAGGTCAAACTCGAACTCAAACTGGATAACCTGCAAGTTATCCACAGTCGCGTCGAAGCGTTCCAGCCTGCCCAGCCCTTCAACGGGATCATTTCCCGGGCGTTCAGCAGCATGGAAAACTTCAGCAACTGGACTCGCCACCTCGGCGACGCCGAAACACGCTGGCTGGCAATGAAGGGCGTTCATCCGGCCGATGAGCTGGTAGCATTGCCGGCAGACTTCCACCTCGATAGCGAACACGCCCTGGCCGTACCTGGTTGCCAAGGCCAACGCCATCTGCTGATACTGCGCCGCACGGCATGATTGGGAACACAAGCAAGAATGGCTAAGGTATTCGCGATAGCGAACCAAAAAGGTGGCGTGGGCAAAACCACCACCTGCATCAACCTCGCAGCATCCCTGGTCGCGACCAAGCGCCGGGTGCTGTTGATCGACCTCGATCCACAGGGCAACGCCACCATGGGTAGCGGTGTGGATAAACATGGTCTGGAAAACTCGGTCTACGACCTGTTGATCGGTGAGTGCGACCTGGCCCAGGCCATGCACTTCTCCGAACACGGTGGTTACCAGCTGTTGCCGGCCAACCGCGACCTTACCGCGGCCGAAGTGGTGCTGCTGGAAATGCAGATGAAGGAAAGCCGTCTGCGCAGTGCGCTGGCGCCGATCCGGGAAAACTACGATTACATCCTGATCGACTGCCCGCCGTCGCTGTCGATGCTGACCTTGAACGCACTGGTTGCCGCCGATGGGGTCATTATCCCCATGCAGTGCGAGTACTTCGCACTCGAAGGCTTGAGCGACCTTGTGGATAACATCAAGCGTATCGCTGAACTGCTCAATCCGAACCTCAAGGTCGAAGGCTTGCTGCGGACGATGTACGACCCGCGCCTGAGCCTGATGAACGATGTCTCGGCGCAGCTCAAGGAACACTTCGGCGAACAGCTCTACGACACCGTCATTCCGCGCAACATCCGTCTGGCCGAAGCGCCAAGCTACGGCATGCCGGCGCTGGCGTACGACAAATCGTCGCGAGGTGCCGTTGCCTATCTGGCATTGGCGGGCGAAATGGTTCGTCGTCAACGCAAAAACTCACGCATCGCCGCCGCTCAGGCAACTTAAGGAATCCCCATGGCCGTCAAGAAACGAGGTCTCGGACGTGGACTGGATGCTCTGTTGAGTGGTCCGACTGTCAGCTCGCTGGAAGAACAAGCGGCGCAAGCCGATCAGCGTGAGCTGCAACACCTTCCCCTGGATCTGCTCCAGCGCGGCAAATACCAGCCGCGTCGTGACATGGACCCGCAGGCGCTGGAAGAACTGGCGCAGTCGATCAGGGCCCAGGGTGTCATGCAGCCCATCGTGGTTCGCCCGATCGGTAGTGGTCGTTTTGAAATCATTGCTGGCGAACGTCGCTGGCGTGCCAGCCAGCAGGCGGGGCAGGAAACCATCCCGGCGATGGTTCGCGATGTACCCGATGAAACCGCGATCGCCATCGCCCTGATCGAGAACATCCAGCGCGAAGACCTGAACCCGATTGAAGAGGCGGTGGCCCTGCAGCGTTTGCAGCAGGAGTTCCAGCTGACCCAGCAACAGGTCGCCGAGGCCGTGGGCAAGTCCCGGGTGACCGTGGCCAACCTGCTGCGCCTGATTTCCTTGCCGGAAGTCATCAAGACCATGTTGTCCCACGGCGACCTGGAAATGGGTCATGCCCGTGCTTTGCTCGGTTTACCGGAAAATCAACAGGTTGAAGGGGCGCGACATGTTGTCGCACGCGGGCTGACCGTGCGCCAGACTGAAGCACTGGTTCGCCAGTGGTTGAGTGGCAAACCGGAGCCTGTGGAACCCCAAAAAACGGACCCGGATATCGCCCGCCTCGAACAGCGCCTGGCCGAGCGCCTAGGCTCTGCGGTGCAGATCCGCCACGGCAAGAAGGGTAAAGGGCAGTTGGTGATTGGCTACAACTCCCTGGATGAGCTTCAAGGCGTACTTGCACATATACGCTGAAACATTTCCTCATGTAGCGCGCAGTCGGAAATCACTACCTGACAGTTGAATAGGGGCAGAACCGCCCCTATACTCTGCGCGCATTTTGTCGGCACAAATTATGCCAAGTTATTGAATTCTGGCAGCCGACCATTGGAGAGTAAAAGTGATGGAAACCCGCACGCCAAACCGCTTGCCCTTCCATCGCCTGGCAGTTTTTCCGGTGTTAATGGCTCAATTTGTCGTTTTGCTCATCGCTGCTTTGGCGCTCTGGCAATGGCGGGGAGTCGTTGCCGGGTACTCGGGACTTTGCGGAGGCCTGATAGCCTTGCTGCCCAATGTTTATTTCGCTCACAGGGCATTTCGGTTTTCCGGCGCCCGAGCAGCCCAGTCCATCGTCCGGTCTTTTTATGCCGGCGAGGCAGGCAAACTGATTTTGACGGCAGTGCTGTTTGCACTGGTGTTTGCAGGTGTGAAGCCATTGGCGCCGATTGCAGTATTCGGTGTCTTCGTGCTGACTCAGTCAGTCAGCTGGTTCGCTCCCCTGCTGATGAGAACAAGACTTTCGAGACCTTAGGGCGTTTGAGGCAACCATGGCAGAAACAACCGCTTCGGGCTATATCCAGCACCACTTGCAGAACCTGACCTTCGGTCAGCACCCTACCGGCGGCTGGGGCTTTGCCCACACCGCAGCAGAAGCCAAGGAAATGGGCTTCTGGGCTTTCCACGTCGATACCCTCGGCTGGTCGGTCGCATTGGGTCTGATCTTCGTTCTTCTTTTCCGCATGGCGGCAAAGAAAGCGACCTCGGGTCAGCCTGGTGCTTTGCAGAACTTCGTTGAAGTATTGGTCGAATTCGTCGATGGCAGCGTGAAAGACAGCTTCCATGGCCGTAGCCCGGTGATTGCACCGCTGGCGCTGACCATCTTCGTCTGGGTGTTCCTGATGAACGCCGTCGACCTGGTACCGGTCGACTGGATTCCTCAACTGGCCATCCTGATCTCCGGCGACGCACACATCCCGTTCCGTGCCGTGTCGACCACCGACCCGAACGCGACCCTGGGCATGGCGTTCTCGGTTTTCGCACTGATCATTTTCTACAGCATCAAGGTCAAGGGCCTCGGCGGCTTCATCGGCGAGTTGACCCTGCACCCGTTCGGCAGCAAGAACATCTTCGTTCAGGCCCTGCTGATCCCGGTGAACTTCCTGCTGGAATTCGTGACCCTGATCGCCAAGCCGATCTCCCTGGCTCTGCGTCTGTTCGGCAACATGTATGCCGGCGAACTGGTCTTCATCCTGATTGCTGTTATGTTCGGCAGCGGTCTGCTCTGGCTCAGCGGCCTGGGCGTCGTTCTGCAGTGGGCGTGGGCTGTGTTCCACATCCTGATCATCACCCTGCAGGCGTTCATCTTCATGATGTTGACCATCGTCTACCTGTCGATGGCGCACGAAGAAAACCATTAAGACCAGTCTCGACTAGTCTGATGTCCTTCCCGGTCAAACGGGAAGGGGCTCTTCACAGGGCCTCTGAAACGATTTGTTTTACCGCTTTAAATTAAAAAAACCTAAACCATACGACGTAAAAGTCGGGAGGAAAGATGGAAACTGTAGTTGGTCTAACCGCTATCGCTGTTGCACTGTTGATCGGCCTGGGCGCACTGGGTACCGCAATTGGTTTCGGCCTGCTGGGCGGCAAGTTCCTGGAAGGCGCAGCGCGTCAGCCAGAAATGGTTCCAATGCTGCAAGTTAAAATGTTCATCGTTGCCGGTCTGCTCGACGCCGTAACCATGATCGGTGTTGGTATCGCTCTGTTCTTCACCTTTGCGAACCCGTTCGTTGGTCAGATCGCTGGCTAATTACTCGGATCTTCCGGGTAATTTGGTGTGATGGACAACGTAACTGCGAGGTGTTGGCGTGAACATTAATGCGACCCTGATTGGCCAGTCCGTTGCGTTCCTGATTTTTGTACTGTTCTGCATGAAGTTCGTATGGCCTCCGGTCATCACGGCTCTGCACGAACGTCAAAAGAAGATCGCTGATGGTCTGGACGCTGCCAGCCGAGCAGCTCGCGACCTGGAGTTGGCCCAAGAAAAAGCGGGTCAGCAACTGCGCGAAGCGAAAGCTCAGGCAGCTGAAATCATCGAGCAAGCCAAGAAACGCGGTACCCAGATTGTCGACGAAGCCCGTGAACAGGCTCGCGTCGAAGCTGACCGTGTGAAGGCTCAGGCTCAGGCCGAGATCGAACAGGAACTGAACAGCGTCAAAGACGCGCTGCGCGCCCAAGTGGGTAGCCTGGCCGTTGGCGGTGCTTCGAAGATCCTGGGCAAAGCAATCGATCAAAACGCGCACGCAGAGCTGGTTAACCAACTGGCTGCTGAAATCTAAGCGAGGGCGATCATGGCAGAACTGACCACGTTGGCCCGACCTTACGCTAAGGCGGCCTTCGAGCACGCTCAGGCCCACCAGCAACTGGCCAATTGGTCAGCCATGCTCGGCCTGGCAGCAGCGGTGTCGCAAGACGACACCATGCAGCGCGTGCTCAAGGCCCCGCGACTGACGAGCGCAGAAAAGGCCGCCACGTTCATTGACGTGTGCGGCGACAAGTTTGATGTAAAGGCACAGAACTTCATTCACGTCGTTGCCGAAAACGACCGTCTCCCGCTGTTGCCGGAGATCGCCGCTCTGTTCGACCTGTACAAGGCCGAACAAGAGAAATCGGTAGACGTTGAAGTGACCAGTGCCTTCGCATTGAACCAAGAACAGCAAGACAAACTCGCCAAGGTTCTCAGTGCACGACTCAACCGGGAAGTGCGCCTGCAAGTCGAGGAAGATTCATCCCTTATTGGGGGTGTTGTCATCCGCGCCGGCGACCTGGTTATCGATGGCTCGATTCGCGGAAAAATCGCGAAACTTGCCGAAGCATTGAAATCTTGAGTTTGAAGGGGCAGCAGAGCAATGCAGCAACTCAATCCTTCCGAAATAAGTGAAATTATCAAGGGCCGCATCGACAAGCTCGATGTGACCTCCCAAGCCCGTAACGAAGGCACTGTCGTCAGCGTATCTGACGGCATCGTGCGGATTCACGGTCTGGCCGACGTAATGTACGGCGAGATGATCGAGTTTCCGGGCGGCGTCTTCGGTATGGCCCTCAACCTTGAGCAAGACTCTGTAGGTGCCGTTGTATTGGGCGCATACCAGACTCTGGCTGAAGGCATGAGCGCCAAGTGCACTGGCCGCATCCTGGAAGTTCCGGTTGGTAAGGAACTGCTGGGTCGCGTAGTCGACGCACTGGGTAACCCAGTTGACGGTAAAGGTCCGCTGAACAACACCGAGACCGACGCGGTCGAGAAAGTTGCTCCAGGCGTGATCTGGCGTAAGTCGGTAGACCAGCCTGTACAGACTGGCTACAAGGCTGTCGATGCCATGATCCCTGTCGGCCGTGGCCAGCGTGAGCTGATCATCGGTGACCGTCAGATCGGTAAAACCGCTCTGGCGATCGACGCGATCATCAACCAGAAAGACAGCGGCATTTTCTGCGTCTACGTAGCGATCGGTCAGAAACAATCGACCATCGCCAACGTTGTTCGCAAGCTGGAAGAAAACGGTGCACTGGCTAACACCATCATCGTTGCAGCGAGCGCTTCGGAATCTGCAGCACTGCAGTTCCTGGCTCCGTACTCCGGTTGCACCATGGGCGAATACTTCCGCGACCGCGGTGAAGACGCGCTGATCGTTTATGACGATCTGTCCAAGCAAGCAGTGGCTTACCGCCAGATTTCCCTGCTGCTGCGCCGTCCACCAGGCCGTGAAGCTTACCCAGGCGACGTGTTCTATCTCCACTCCCGTCTGCTGGAGCGCGCATCCCGCGTTTCGGAAGAGTACGTAGAGAAGTTCACCAACGGCGCAGTAACCGGCAAAACCGGTTCCCTGACCGCACTGCCGATCATCGAAACCCAGGCTGGCGACGTTTCCGCGTTCGTTCCGACCAACGTGATTTCCATCACCGACGGTCAGATCTTCCTGGAATCGGCCATGTTCAACTCGGGCATCCGCCCTGCAGTGAACGCCGGTGTTTCGGTATCCCGTGTGGGTGGTGCCGCTCAGACCAAGATCATCAAGAAGCTGTCCGGTGGTATCCGTACCGCTCTGGCTCAGTACCGTGAACTGGCGGCATTCGCCCAGTTCGCTTCTGACCTGGACGAAGCGACCCGTAAGCAACTTGAGCATGGTCAGCGCGTTACCGAGCTGATGAAGCAGAAGCAATACGCGCCAATGTCGATCGCCGACATGTCGCTGTCGCTGTATGCCGCTGAGCGTGGGTTCCTGACCGACGTTGAAATCGCCAAGATCGGCAGCTTCGAACAAGCGCTGATTGCTTACTTCAACCGCGATCACGCCGACTTGATGGCGAAGATCAACGTGAAGGGTGACTTCAATGACGAAATCGATGGCGGCCTGAAAGCCGGTATCGAGAAGTTCAAGGCCACCCAAACCTGGTAAGCCGCAGCGGGAGCCTAGCGGCTCCCGCTTGCTAACCTGATAGGTGTTACATGGCAGGCGCAAAAGAGATTCGCAGTAAGATTGCGAGCATCAAAAGCACGCAAAAGATTACCAGCGCCATGGAAAAAGTGGCGGTCAGCAAAATGCGCAAGGCACAAATGCGCATGGCTGCTAGCCGTCCTTATGCGGAGCGCATCCGCCAGGTTATTGGCCATCTGGCCAACGCTAACCCGGAATATCGCCACCCGTTCATGATCGACCGTGAAGTAAAGCGTGTCGGTTATGTCGTAGTGAGCAGTGACCGTGGTCTGTGTGGTGGCTTGAACACCAACCTGTTCAAGGCTTTGGTCAAGGACATGGCGGTAAACCGCGAAAACGGCGTCGAGATCGATCTGTGTGTAGTTGGTAGCAAGGGTGCGGCTTTCTTCCGCAACTTCGGCGGTAACGTCGTTGCAGCTATCAGCCACCTGGGTGAAGAGCCGTCGATCAATGATCTGATCGGCAGCGTCAAGGTGATGCTGGATGCCTACCTGGACGGCCGTATTGACCGCCTGTCCGTGGTGTCCAACAAGTTCATCAACACCATGACGCAACAGCCTACCGTGGAGCAGTTGATTCCACTGGTGGCAACCCCGGATCAAGAACTCAAGCACCACTGGGACTATCTCTACGAACCGGATGCCAAGGAGCTGCTCGACGGCTTGATGGTCCGTTACGTGGAGTCGCAGGTCTACCAGGCGGTGGTCGAGAACAACGCGGCTGAACAAGCTGCGCGGATGATCGCGATGAAGAACGCTACCGACAACGCCGGTGATTTGATCAGCGATTTGCAGCTGGTCTACAACAAGGCGCGTCAGGCTGCGATCACCCAAGAGATCTCGGAAATCGTCGGCGGCGCTGCCGCGGTTTAACGGTTCAAATATTCAGAGGATCCAGCTATGAGTAGCGGACGTATCGTTCAAATCATCGGCGCCGTTATCGACGTGGAATTCCCACGCGACAGCGTACCGAGCATCTACGACGCCTTGAAAGTTCAAGGCGCCGAAACCACTCTGGAAGTTCAGCAGCAGCTGGGCGACGGCGTGGTTCGTACCATTGCGATGGGCTCCACCGAAGGCTTGAAGCGCGGTCTGGACGTCAACAACACTGGCGCAGCCATCTCCGTACCGGTCGGTAAAGCGACCCTGGGCCGGATCATGGACGTACTGGGCAACCCGATCGACGAAGCTGGCCCGATCGGCGAAGAAGAGCGTTGGGGCATTCACCGTCCTGCGCCAACCTTCGCTGAACAAGCCGGTGGCAACGAGCTGCTGGAAACGGGCATCAAGGTTATCGACCTGGTTTGCCCGTTCGCCAAGGGTGGTAAAGTCGGTCTGTTCGGTGGTGCCGGTGTAGGCAAGACCGTAAACATGATGGAACTGATCCGTAACATCGCCATCGAGCACAGCGGTTATTCCGTGTTCGCCGGTGTGGGTGAGCGTACTCGTGAGGGTAACGACTTCTACCACGAGATGAAGGACTCCAACGTTCTGGACAAAGTGGCACTGGTTTACGGTCAGATGAACGAGCCGCCGGGAAACCGTCTGCGCGTAGCACTGACCGGCCTGACCATGGCCGAGAAGTTCCGTGACGAAGGTAACGACGTTCTGCTGTTCGTCGACAACATCTATCGTTACACCCTGGCCGGTACTGAAGTATCCGCACTGCTGGGCCGTATGCCTTCGGCAGTAGGTTACCAGCCGACCCTGGCTGAAGAGATGGGCGTGCTGCAAGAGCGCATCACTTCGACCAAGCAAGGTTCGATTACTTCGATCCAGGCGGTATACGTACCAGCGGACGACTTGACCGACCCGTCGCCAGCGACCACCTTCGCCCACTTGGACGCCACCGTCGTTCTGTCCCGTGACATCGCTTCCCTGGGTATCTACCCGGCGGTAGACCCACTGGACTCGACTTCGCGTCAGCTGGACCCGAACGTGATCGGCAACGACCACTACGAAACCGCTCGCGGTGTTCAGTACGTGCTGCAGCGTTACAAAGAACTGAAGGACATCATTGCGATCCTGGGTATGGACGAGCTGTCGGAAGCCGACAAGCAGTTGGTAAACCGTGCTCGTAAGATCCAGCGCTTCTTGTCGCAGCCGTTCTTCGTGGCTGAAGTCTTCACCGGTGCATCGGGTAAATACGTTTCCCTGAAAGACACCATTGCTGGCTTCAAAGGCATCCTCAACGGTGACTACGACCACCTGCCAGAACAAGCGTTCTACATGGTTGGCGGCATCGAAGAAGCGATCGAGAAAGCCAAGAAACTGTAATCCCGGCGCCCGGCAACGGGCGCTAATTTAGGTTGAGGCAATCAGATGGCTATGACAGTCCATTGCGATATCGTCAGCGCGGAAGGGGAAATCTTTTCCGGTCTGGTCGAGATGGTGATTGCGCACGGTGCACTGGGTGATCTTGGTATCGCCCTGGGTCACGCGCCGCTGATCACTAATCTGAAGCCAGGTCCGATCCGCCTGGTCAAGCAGGGCGGGGAAGAGGAGGTGTATTACATCTCCGGTGGTTTCCTCGAGGTTCAGCCGAACATGGTCAAGGTACTTGCCGACACCGTGCAACGTGCTGCCGATCTGGATGAAGCCTCCGCTCAGGAAGCCGTTAAGGCTGCCGAGAAGGCCTTGCATGAACGTGGCGCTGAATTCGATTACGGTTCTGCTGCCGCACGTCTGGCCGAGGCTGCAGCCCAGCTGCGCACCGTCCAGCAGATCCGCAAGAAGTTCGGCCACTAAGGTTGCGCTTGTTGTGCGATTGATTAAAAAGGGTAGCCTCGGCTACCCTTTTTTCTTTTCCGTTTTTTACAACCTGGTCGCAGCCGCTGACCACCCAGGATTGGTAGCCAGTCATGTCACTTGAAATCGTTATTCTCGCTGCTGGCCAAGGCACGCGTATGCGTTCAGCTTTGCCGAAAGTTTTGCACCCGATTGCCGGCAACTCCATGCTCGGCCATGTTATCCACAGCGCCCGGCAACTTGATCCACAGCGCATTCACGTGGTGATCGGCCACGGCGCCGATGCCGTGCGCGAACGTCTGGCGGCGGATGATCTGAACTTCGTCCTGCAGGATAAGCAGCTGGGTACCGGTCACGCCGTTGCTCAAGCCGTGCCGTTCATTCAGTCCGACACCGTGCTGGTGCTTTATGGCGATGTGCCGTTGATCGAAGTCGATACCCTGCAACGTCTGCTCAAGCAGGTGGGGCCAGAGCAATTGGGCTTGCTGACCGTAGAGCTGGATGACCCGACCGGTTACGGCCGCATTGTTCGTGATGTGCAGGGCAAGGTCACGGCCATTGTCGAGCAGAAAGATGCCAATGAAGCCGAGCGCAAAATCACCGAAGGCAATACCGGCATTCTGGCGCTGCCTTTTGCCCGTCTTGGCGACTGGATGAGCCGTCTCTCCAATAACAACGCCCAGGGCGAGTACTACCTGACCGACATCATTGCCATGGCCGTGAGCGATGGTCTGGTGGTGGCCACCGAGCAACCGCACGACGCCATGGAAGTGCAGGGCGCCAACGATCGCAAGCAGCTTTCCGAACTGGAACGGCATTATCAATTGCGCGCCGGTCGTCGTTTGATGGCTCAAGGTGTGACGCTGCGTGACCCGGCTCGTTTCGATATCCGCGGTGAAGTCACAGTTGGCCGCGACGTGCTGATCGACATCAACGTGATCCTCGAAGGTAAGGTCGTCATCGAAGACGACGTGGTGATCGGCCCGAACTGCGTGATCAGGGACAGCACCCTGCGCAAAGGCGTGGTCATCAAGGCCAACAGCCATATCGAAGGTGCAATCCTGGGTGAAGGCAGCGACGCCGGTCCGTTCGCTCGTCTGCGTCCAGGTACCGTGCTGGAAGCCCGCGCGCATGTGGGTAACTTCGTCGAATTGAAAAACGCGCACCTGGGCGAAGGCGCCAAGGCCGGTCACCTGACTTATCTGGGCGATGCCGAGATCGGCGCGCGCACCAACATTGGTGCTGGCACCATCACCTGCAACTACGACGGCGTCAACAAGTGGAAAACCGTGTTGGGCGAAGATGTGTTCATTGGCTCCAACAACTCGTTGGTGGCGCCTGTGGATATCCTCGACGGCGCGACCACAGCGGCTGGTTCGACCATTACGTCGACTGTGGATAAATCCCAGTTGGCCATCGGGCGTGCTCGCCAGAAGAACATCGATGGCTGGAAGCGGCCGGAGAAGGTCAAGAAGGGCTGAGTTATCCACAACCCTCCTTGTAGGAGCGAGCTTGCTCGCGATGATTTCGAGAGCGGCGCATTTTTCCAGAAAGAATGCATTATCGTTCACGCCCATCGCGAGCAAGCTCGCTCCTACAAGTTATCCACAGGTCTTTTCATCACTCCGCGCTTGACGAAATTTCGCCGATAGGTTTTGATTGCTTCCGTTATCTTTCGAATCGAAACTTACCAAGTCATGTCGAAGCGCAACACGCCTCAACGCCGTCACAACATCCTCGCCTTGCTCACTGAGCAGGGCGAAGTCAGTGTGGATGAGTTGGCCAAGCGTTTCGAAACGTCGGAAGTTACGATTCGCAAGGATCTGGCGGCACTTGAAAGCAATGGTCTGTTGCTGCGTCGTTACGGCGGGGCGATCACCATGCCTCAGGAACTGGTGGCCGATCTTGGTCAGCCGGTTTCCAAGTACAAACAAGCCATCGCCCGTGCCGCCGTCGCGCGGATTCGCGAGCATGCGCGCATCATTATCGACAGTGGCAGTACCACCGCTTCCATGATCCCGGAACTCGGCCAACAACCCGGCCTGGTGGTGATGACCAACTCGCTGCATGTCGCCAATGCCTTGAGCGAACTTGAGCATGAACCGGTGCTGTTGATGACCGGTGGCACCTGGGACCCGCACTCCGAGTCTTTCCAGGGGCAGGTTGCCGAGCAGGTACTGCGCTCCTACGACTTCGACCAGCTGTTTATCGGTGCCGATGGCATCGATCTGGTTCGCGGTACAACCACCTTCAACGAACTGCTCGGACTGAGCCGGGTCATGGCCGAAGTCGCCCGCGAAGTGGTCGTGATGGTGGAGGCCGACAAGATCGGCCGCAAGATTCCCAACCTGGAGCTGCCCTGGAGCAGCGTCCATACCCTTATTACCGATGAACGCCTGCCGCTTGAGGCTCGCGCTCAGATTCAGGCCCGCGGCATCAATTTGATATGCGCGGCTGTCAGTCAGGAGAAATAGCATGTGTGGAATTGTCGGCGCAGTCGCAGAACGTAACATCACCGCCATCCTCGTCGAAGGCCTGAAACGCCTCGAATACCGTGGGTATGACAGCGCTGGCGTGGCGGTCTACACCAACGATGAAAAACTCGAGCGTCTGCGTCGCCCGGGCAAGGTCAGTGAGCTGGAGCAGGCATTGACCACCGAACCGCTGGTGGGTCGCCTGGGCATCGCCCACACCCGCTGGGCTACCCACGGTGCCCCGTGCGAGCGCAATGCCCACCCGCATTTCTCCGGTGACCTGGCGGTAGTGCACAACGGCATCATCGAAAACCACGAAGCCCTGCGTGAGCAACTCAAGGCCCTGGGTTATGTGTTCACCTCGGACACCGACACCGAAGTCATCGCCCACCTGCTGAACCACAAACTCAAGGATCTGAACGACCTGACCGTGGCCCTCAAGGCGACCGTCAAAGAGCTGCATGGTGCTTACGGCCTGGCGGTGATCAGCGCCAAGCAACCTGATCGCCTGGTCGCGGCCCGCAGTGGCAGCCCGCTGGTGATCGGCCTGGGCCTTGGGGAAAACTTCCTGGCCTCCGACCAGTTGGCCCTGCGTCAGGTCACTGATCGCTTCATGTACCTGGAAGAAGGCGATATCGCCGAAATCCGCCGCGACAGCGTGCAGATCTGGGACGTTGACGGCAAGGCTGTCGAGCGCGAAGCCGTGCAATACCGTGATGGCGCCGAAGCCGCTGAAAAGGGCGAGTTCCGCCACTTCATGCTCAAGGAAATCCACGAGCAACCGTCCGTGGTGCAGCGCACCCTGGAAGGTCGCCTGAGCCAGAACCAGGTGCTGGTACAGGCATTCGGCCCACAGGCGGCCGAGCTGTTTGCCAAAGTGCGCAACGTACAGATCGTCGCGTGCGGCACCAGTTACCACGCCGGCATGGTCGCGCGTTACTGGCTTGAAGAGCTGGCCGGCATTCCTTGCCAGGTCGAAGTCGCCAGCGAATTCCGCTACCGCAAGGTGGTGGTGCAGCCCGACACCTTGTTCGTGACCATTTCCCAGTCCGGCGAAACCGCCGACACCCTGGCCGCGCTGCGCAACGCCAAGGAGCTGGGCTTCCTCGCCAGCCTGGCGATCTGCAACGTCGGCATCAGCTCGCTGGTGCGTGAGTCCGACCTGACCCTGTTGACCCAGGCCGGCCGCGAAATCGGCGTGGCCTCGACCAAAGCCTTCACCACGCAATTGGTCGGCCTGTTGTTGCTGACGCTTTCCCTGGGCCAGGTTCGTGGCACCTTGGCCAAAGACGTAGAAGCAACCCTGGTCGAAGAACTGCGTCGTTTGCCAACCCGCCTGGGCGAGGCGCTGGCCATGGACAGCACTGTGGAAAAAATCTCCGAGCTGTTCGCCGAGAAAAACCACACTCTGTTCCTCGGTCGTGGCGCGCAGTTCCCGGTAGCGATGGAAGGCGCACTCAAACTCAAGGAAATCTCCTACATCCACGCCGAAGCCTACCCGGCCGGCGAGCTGAAACACGGCCCGTTGGCGCTTGTGGATAACGACATGCCCGTGGTGACCGTGGCGCCGAACAACGAGCTGCTGGAGAAGTTGAAGTCCAACCTCCAGGAAGTTCGCGCCCGCGGTGGCCAGTTGATCGTCTTCGCCGACGAGAAGGCCGGCATGACCAACGGTGAAGGCACCCACGTGGTGCACATGCCGCACATCCACGACATCCTGTCGCCGATCCTTTACACCATCCCGCTGCAGCTACTGTCGTATTACGTTGCCGTACTCAAAGGCACTGACGTCGACCAGCCGCGCAACCTGGCGAAGTCGGTTACTGTGGAATAAGTTATCCACAACGAAAAACCCCCTCTTCAGGGGGTTTTTCTGTTTCTAGGAGAGCGTAATTCGCCGT
The DNA here is from genome assembly GCF_052112305.1 of Pseudomonas sp. QLc11A. NCBI lineage: Bacteria > Pseudomonadati > Pseudomonadota > Gammaproteobacteria > Pseudomonadales > Pseudomonadaceae > Pseudomonas > Pseudomonas sp. QLc11A. The sequence goes on along the minus strand of NZ_JAVAJJ010000006.1, from coordinate 155,131 downwards.
CGCCGCCGCGTGTCGAGCAAATACACCATCACACAGGCATACAAAGTCACCAGAATGAACAACCCCATGCGGATGGCGAAGGCGGTGTAGACGTCCTTGCCCGCTGCGCTGTCCTGTACCGATTGGCCGAGCAGAATGATCAGGGTTGCCAGGCTGTTGAGCCAGAAACTTGGTGGTTGTCGGGTTTGGGCCAGGCCGTAGAGTTTTCTGGCCACCAGCAAACCGAACAGCAGCATCCACAGAAAAAACATCCACAGGTTCACGAACAGGCTCAGCGCGCACCAGAAAAGGATCGCCATCAGGCCGCCGAGCAGGGTCGAGCCGAGTAATTCCTGGCCGGCGTTGCGGGCGCTGGTTGCGCAGCTCTGTTGGCCGAGGCTGACGGCTTTCATGATGATCGGCAGATAGCTGGCCGGGTCGATCATGGCCAGCAGGAACGTCGGCAGCACCACCAGCGTGGCCCGTAGCGCCAGCCAGCTGCTTTCGGTGGGCGTAAGGTTCGGGCCGGGCTTGGCCGGTGGGGCGCTGGCGGGGTCGGGAAATAGCCAATGGCTGATGGTCAGTGTCATGACGGCCAGGAACAGTCCCTTGACCAGGGCCACGATCACCTCGAGCGCCAGGGCGAATTCAGCGGTTCCGGCGGCACTGATCAAGGTCAGGCCCACCACCAGGAACGTCGCCACCAGCGGGTTGCCACCACGCAGGCCGTAACCGAAAGCCATGAACAGGCACAGTCCGACCAGCAACACGCCACTGAACGGGTAGTAACGCAGTAGGGGGATCAGCAGCAGGCCGGTCCCGGTGGTCAACATCAGGATCAGGATCAGGCCCAGGCTGGCCTTGAACGGCAACGGCCGGTTCATCGCTGCCAGCATCATCAGCGCCAGCATCGGTGCGAGGAACGGAATGGGCAGGGCCAGACCGAAGCTCGCCGCCAGGCACAGCGCTGTACCGAAACCCAGGCGCAGCGCGCGCTGGACCCGGGCCGGGCGCTCAGTACGCATAGGACATCCAGCTCATCAGGCGCAGAAACACGCGCCCAAGAACATTCAGCGGGTTGCCTTCGCTCGGGAAGGCCATGACTTCGGCCTGTCCGCCGGAGCGGATGCCTTGTGGACCGGTCAACTCACCGGGTTCGAACTCGATGATGACCGGGAAGCGCTGGGCCGGGCGGAGCCAGTCGCGACTGTTCTCCACCTTCGGCAGGCTGCCCGGCTGGGTGGTCTGGCCGATATCGACGCCATAGCCGACGCTGCGCACATGGCCTTTGTAGATTTTCCCTGGCAGGGCGTCGAGGACGATGGACACCGGCGTCCCGGGCTGGACACTGCCGAGGTTGTTTTCGGTCATGTCGGCGCTGATCCACACGTCGTGGATGGCGATCAGGGTCATCACCGGCGCACCGGCGGCAGCGAATTGGCCGACGTCGGTGCGTAGATCGGTGATCAGGCCGGCCGAACGTGCATGGACCTTCGTGTTGCTCAAATCCAGCTCGGCTTTTTCGAGGTTGCTGGCGGCGCTGAGCAACTGGGCGTTTTCGTCTTCGTTACCGCCTTGTTGTTCCCGCGCCCGTTGCACTTCGGCCTTGGCCGCAGCGACCTGACTGATGGACTCTTCCAGGGTGGCGCGGGAGATCTCGAGGCGGCGCAGCGAGATGGTGCCCGGGTCTTCGCGATACAGCCGCTCCAGCCGCTGGCTATCCTGGCGAGCCTTGAGCTCATTGGCCTGGGACGCGCGCAGGGACGCTAGCTTGGAATCGACGCCAGCGGTGTTGGCGCCCACCTGGCGACGGGTCGACTCAAGGTCGGCGCGGGCGCGATCGACGGCAATCTGGTACTGCTCCGGATTGACTTCAAACAGCAATTCGCCAGCCTTGACGTCCTGGTTGTTGCGTACGTGCACCTTGGTCACCCGGCCGGATACCTCGGCCGCCACCGGCACAATGAAGGCCTGCACCCGTGCCTGTTGCGTGTAGGGCGTGTAACGGTCGGCCATCAGGTACCAGACCAGGCTCAGGATGATCAGCAGTACTACCCAGTTGATGGCTTTTCTGGCCGGGTCGGCGGCGGGTGCCGAGGTGTTCTCGGCGGCCGGTTGTGGGCTGTCATTCATGGGCATTTTCCTTCGGTTCGTCGAGCAGGTCGCCCCAATCGGTCCGTTGTTGCATCTGTTGGCGTGTGGCCGGGTCGATCATCGGCTGGTCGCTGTACCAGCCACCGCCCAGCGCCTTGTACAGGGCGATCAGGCTGTTGACGGCGGTGCCACGGTTGACCAGGTAGATATCCTGCTGGGCAAACAGGGCGCGCTGGGCATCCAGTACGCGCTGGAAATCCGAATAGCCTTCGCGGTACTGGGCATTGGCCAGGGTCACCGAACGTTCGGCGGCCACCGATGCATCGCTGAGGATCCGGTCGCGCTCCAGCGCCTTGATCAAACCGGTCGCGGCATCGTCTGCCTCGCGTGCAGCCTGGCGTACGCTGTCCTGGTAGATAACGATCAACTGCTGCAAGCGCGCATCCTGCACGCGGACGTTGTTGGTGATCCGGCCATGGTCGAAGATGTCCCAGCGCAGGCTGGGACCGGCCACCATGTCGAGGGTATTGGATGCACCGTTGAGCGAGCTGGCAGACCAGACGATGCTGCCCAGCAGGCTGATGGAGGGGTACAAGTCAGTCTCGGCCACACCGATCAACGCCGACTGCGCCGCCACTTGCAACTCGGCCGCACGAACATCGGGACGCCGCACCAGCAGATTCGCCGGTACATCCTGCAGCACAGCCGTATCGAGTAATGGCACCACCCCGGTGTAGCGATCCAGTTCAGGGATGGAGCCGGGTGGCTGGCCGATCAGGGTGGACAATGCATTTCGCAAGCTCGCCACCTGGCTCTCGAAATCCGGGATGGTACTCAGGGTGCCCAGGTACTGGGTCTTGGCCTGTTGCAGGTCGAGTTCAGCCTCGGCCCCGCTTTTGAACAGGCGCTCGGTGATCTCGTAGCTGCGTTTTTGCAAGGCAGCGTTACTGCGGGCGATGGCCAAGCGTGCCTCGGCGGTGCGCAAGGCGTAGTAGTTTTGCGCAAGCTGGGCGTGCAACAGCACCAGGGCATTTTCATAGTTGGCCTGGGCGGCAAACCAGGAGGCGTCGGCTGACTCGATGGCTCGGCTGAAACGACCCCAGAAATCCAGCTCCCAACCAATATCGAAGCCGACGCTGTGTTGCCAGAAATGTGTGTCCTGTGGGTTGGCGCCGCCCGATTGTCGACGGTTCAGGTACAGGCTGTCGGCGCTGGCCTGCTGCAATTGCGGGTAGCGTCCACTCAGGGCGATGCCCAATTGCGCTCTCGACTCCATGACCCGCAGGCCAGCGACGTGCAGGTCGGGGTTGTGGGCATCGGCTTCGGCCATCAAGTGGTCCAGCACCGGGTCGTTAAACACGCGCCACCATTGGCGGCTGTCAGGTTGCGCGTGTTGTTGGCCGGCGAGCTCCAGGGCCGGGCTGTTCCAGTGATCGACCCAAGGCTGGGCCGGCGACTGGAAGTCCGGGCCCAGTTGCACGCAGCCCCCCAGAAAGGCAGTCCCACAGAGCAGCAGCCGGCTGATGCGAGCAGGACATGGCATCAAGCGCAAACTCCTCAGAGGGGACGCTGATCGTTTATGGCCTCGATGTGCGGTGTCTCGTTCAAGGCCTCGATCTCTGGTGTTTCGTTCAGTAGCTCGGCGGACGGTTGGTCCTGGACCCATTGCCAGAACAGTTGGTAGCCCACTGCCAGCGCAACCGGGCCGATGAACAAACCAATGAAACCACCACTGACCATGCCGCCCAGGGCGCCAATCAGAATCACCGGCATGGGGACATCGACGCCGCGGCCAAGCATCAACGGTTTGAGGACGTTGTCGGCCATCCCGGCGATAAGGCTATAGATGCCAAACACAACAGTGGCCAAGCTCGTCCCTTCGGTGGCGAAGACATAAGCGATCACCGGAAGGGTCACCAGCAGCACCGGCAATTGCATGATCCCCATCAGCAGCGCAACCATCGCCAGCAGTCCGGCACCGGGGACGCCCATGAGCACGAAACCCACACCGACCAGCAACATCTGAATGAACGCGATGCCTACCACGCCCTGGGCCACCGCGCGGATGGTTGCGGTGCAGAGCTCGGTGATGCGTGGGCCGCGCTCCGGTCCGGAAAGGCGCGAGGTGATGGCCAGGGCGCTTCTTTCGCCGTTTTCGCCATAGGCCATGAACACGCCGGCAATGATCAGGGCGCCGATGAACAACAGAAAACCCACACCAACGTCGGCCATTTTGCCCAACAAGGTCAGGCCGATGGACTTGATATAGGGCATCAGCTTCATGAGCACGCTGCTCATGTTGGTGGCGGCCTGCATCCAATAGTCGTAGAGCGGCTGGCCAATTAGCGGCAGGGACGCGATTTTTTCGCTGGGTAGCGGAATTTGCAGCGTATCGGACTTGAGCACAGCCAGGGTGCCCTGGACCGATTCACTGATCGAGGTGCCCAGCAGGTAGATCGGTACCATCAGCAAAGCCAGGGCGACCACCACGATCAGGGTGGCAGCGCGACCGTCCTTGTTGACCACCTTGCGCTTGATGAGCGCATGCAGTGGATACAGGGTGATCGCCAGAATCATTGCCCAGAGCATCAGGTTGAGGAAGGGGTGGAAGATCTGGAAGCAGAACAGTACCAGCACCGTGATGAGCCCGGCGCGTATCAGTACATCGAGCAAACCACCGGACAGTGCTCTAGCGGAAATGTTAGTGCGCAACATTGTCGAACTCCTTGCGGTGTCACACAGGTTAGCCAGGCCGTTGAAGTTCAACTCTTCCCTACGGTGAATCTTGAAAGCAGGATCGATAAACCGTCATCCATGCGTTAACAACTAACGCCTTCTTTCATGTAGGGAAAATTCAACGAGGTACCTACTAAATCTCAATAGGTAACAGGGTGGCTTGTAGTATAGGAGCAGACGAATATTCCGCCTGATTACTCAGGCTGCAATTCTGCCGCTGTGGATATAGTCCGCTGACGAACCCATGCCGCAAGCGAGTGGGGAGTGGAGCCAAAGGCGCTTTTTCCCGGTCTGGCATTAGCCGCTTCAGCGGGCGGGGCCGGATCATTGCGGACAGTCGCACCCGTCGCAAGAAAATAACCCTCATTAATTATCAATAATCCCCGGTCCGCTCTTTGTGGGGGCCACGCTTCGTTTTTACGGTGGAGGCGCTAGAGTGCAGTAGCCCGTTGATTTAGTTGATGGTCGGGTGCCCAGCCATGTTGTTGGGCGCCCGCGCTTAACATCCCGGCCTTCGGTTGTGATTTATCTATCTGAAATGAGGACATGCCCATGGACCGCTTCCAGGAAATGCAGGTCTTCGCTGCCGTCGCCCAGGACCAGGGTTTTTCGGCGGCGGCGCGGCGTTTGGGGCTGTCGGCGGCCAGTGTCACCCGAGCAGTGGCGGCGCTGGAGCAACGTATTGGCACACAACTGCTCACGCGTACGACGCGCAGCGTGTATTTGAGTGAGGCCGGTCAGCGATATCTGGAGGACTGTCGGAGAATTCTCGCCGAGGTGCAGGAAGCGGAGGACTCGGCAGCGGGTAGCCATATCCATCCTCGTGGGCAACTGACCATCACCGCACCGGTCTTGTTTGGCGAACTGTTTGTCACGCCGCTGATGGTGAGCTACCTGACGCAGTTCCCCGAGGTCTGCATCAACGCGCTGTTGGTGGACCGGGTGGTGAGCGTGGTCGAGGAGGGCGTCGATGTGGCCATCCGTATCGGCGAGCTACCCGACAGCAATCAGCATGCAATCCGCGTGGGTGAGGTGCGGCGGGTGATCTGCGCCTCGCCTCAGTTTCTGGCCAGCCATGGTCGGCCCAGACATCCACAGGAACTGGCTCAGGCGCCGATCATTGCGACATCGGCCATTGGCCAGCTCAGGAGTTGGCCATTCATTGAAGACGGCGAAACCCTGAGTGTGCGGGCTGAACCGCGACTGGTGGTGACGGCGAATCAGGCTGCCATCACGGCAGCCAGTCTGGGGTTGGGGTTCACGCGGGTGCTGTCTTATCAAGTGGCGAGCAAGGTGGCTGCCGGTGAGCTGGAGATTGTTCTGGCTGACTTCGAACTGCCGCCATTGCCCATCCACGTGCTCTATCAAGGCGGGCGCAAAGCCCCGGCCCGGGTGCGCAGTTTTGTGGATTTCGCGGTCAAGACACTGCGCGAGCACCCGTCGCTCGAGCGTTGATTTATTTCACCCAGTGAAATAATGGATTGCGTTTGCTGGTGATTCTGTTGATTTGCTTGTGAGTGGAAGATACGACCCACCGGCGCTGATCTTCCTGAGCAGCACCACAGACCCGAGGTGTCGACCATGCAAGCGATCAAACTCTACAACTTCCCACGTTCCGGCCACGCGCATCGTGTCGAGTTGATGCTGTCCCTGCTGAAATTGCCGACCGAATTGATCTTCGTTGACCTCGCCAAGGGCGAACACAAGCAACCGGCGTTCCTGGCGCTCAATGCATTCGGTCAGGTGCCGGTGATTGATGACGAGGGTGTGGTATTGGCCGATTCCAACGCGATTCTGGTGTATCTGGCGCAAAAGTACGGCAACGGCCGTTGGCTTCCGGCGGATCCGGTGGGGGCGGCCAACGTCCAGCGCTGGTTGTCGGTGGCTGCCGGCCCGATTGCCTTCGGCCCGGCCCGGGCCAGATTGATCACTGTATTTGGTGCGCCTTACAACGCTGAAGAAGTGATTGCCTACGCCCATACCGTGCTCAAAGTGATCGATCACGAACTGGCCGATACAGCGTATCTGGTCGGCACTGAACCGACGATTGCCGACGTCGCCGCCTACAGCTACATCGCCCATGCGCCGGAGGGCAATGTGTCGCTGGACGAGTACCCCAATATTCGCGCGTGGCTGGCCCGTATCGAAGCCTTGCCAGGTTTTGTCGGCATGCCGCGCACCGTCGCCGGCCTGCAAAAAACTGCCTGATGCTCGCGGCCCGGTATTGCCGGGCCGCCCCGACCTGCGCCAGTGGCGCAAGGGAGAAGCCGTATGGACCGTTCACCCTGGCATGCCGGCGAGAAACAATTGCAGGCGCATGTAGGCGTTGCCGAACGAATGGAAGTTTTCGGTCGTAAGGTGATTCGCAGCGAGATGCCGGACCAGCACCGCACCTTCTATCAGCAATTGCCGTTCATGTTGTACGGAGCGGTAGATGCCGACGGTCATCCCTGGGCCAGCATCCTTGAAGGCCAGCCCGGATTCGCACACTCACCAGCACCTGGCTTGTTGCAGTTCAGCAGCCTGCCTGCCTTTGATGATCCCGCCCAGTTGAGTGATCGCGCGGCCATCGGCCTGTTGGGTATCGAGTTGCATACCCGTCGTCGCAACCGCATCAATGGACATGTGCGCGCCATGACGACCGGCGGTTTCGCGGTGACGGTGGATCAGTCCTTCGGCAATTGCCCGCAGTATATTCAGTTGCGCCAGTTTCGTTCGGTGCCGCTGGCCGACCCTTCGACGCGAGTCGCGCAACATTTCAACGAACTGGATGAAGCGGCCAAGGCCATGATCGCCGAGGCGGACACGTTCTTCGTTGCCAGTTATGTGGAGGTCGACGGCGAGCGCTCGGTGGATGTATCGCACCGTGGCGGTCAGACCGGTTTCGTACACGTGGAAGGCAATCGCCTGACCATTCCGGACTTCGCCGGCAATCTGCATTTCAACACCTTGGGCAACCTGCTGCTCAATCCCCGGGCCGGGTTGTTGTTCATCGATTTCAATACCGGGGATTTGCTGCAGCTCAGCGGGCGCACCGAAATCATCCTTGAGGGCCCGCAGGTCGAGGCGTTTCAGGGAGCTGAGCGCCTGTGGACAATCGATGTCGAACACGTCGTACGTCGCCCCGCCGCCCTGGCGTTACGCTGGCGCTTCGACGGCGTATCACCCACCAGTTTGCTCACCGGCACCTGGGAGCAGGCCGCGGCGCGTTTGCAGGCCAAAGCCCTGGGCGATCAATGGCGGCCGTTGCGGGTGACACGCATTGAAGCGCAAAGCCACAGCATTCGCTCGATTTACCTGGAGCCCGCCGACGGAGCCGGATTACCGCTTTTCCAGGCCGGGCAGCATTTGCCCCTGCGCTTGAACATTGACGGTGAAGTGCACATCCGCACGTACAGTTTATCGAGCGCCCCGTCCGATGATTTTTTCCGCATCAGCGTAAAGCGCGACGGGCGGGTCTCTACCCATTTGCATGAGCGGATTCGGGTCGGCGACCTGTTGGAGGCGCGGGCGCCGCAAGGGCATTTCACCGTGGCGTCCCATGAGCGTCGGCCATTGGTGTTGCTGGCGGCCGGGGTAGGCATCACGCCGCTGTTGTCGATGCTGCGCGAGGTGGTTTACCAGGGATTGCGCACCCGCCGTATCCGCCCGACATGGTTTATCCAGAGTTCGCGCACGCTGGCCGACCAGCCGTTTCGCGGCGAACTGGATCGCTTGCTCGAAGATGCCGGTGACGCGGTGCGGGTGGTGCGTCTGCTCAGCCAACCGGAAGCCGAGGCGGTGCAAGGCGCGGACTTCGACCTCAGTGGACGGATCGACGTCGCGCTGCTCAAGGAGCTGCTGACCGTCGAGGACTACGATCAGCCGGACTTTGTCGTCTGTGGCCCCGGAAGTTTTACCCAGGCGCTGTACGACGGCTTGCGCGAGCTGGACATTCGCGACTCGCGGATTCACGCCGAAACCTTTGGCCCGTCCACCTTGCGCCGGCGTCCGGACCCCGATGCGGTGGTCATCGAGCAACCACCTGCCGCCACCACGTCGGTGCCCGTGGTGTTCCAGCGCTCGGCCAAGGAAGCGCGCTGGCAGCCGGAGGGCGGCAGTTTGCTGGAGTTGGCGGAAAGCCGTGGCCTGCGCCCGGAATTCAGTTGTCGCGGCGGCTCCTGTGGCACCTGCAAGACGCGCCTGGTCAGCGGTCAGGTGCATTACCCACTGCCGCCAGCGGAGGTTCCGGATGACGGACAGGTGTTGATTTGCTGTGCGATTCCGGCGCAGGGGGCGCAGCCGTTGGTGCTCGATATCTGAAGGAAGATTACCCGTGAGCATTGCCCGCTGGTTGATGGCTGGGTAGGGTAGTGGCAGAACGAAAAGGGCCGCAGAGGCCCTTTCTGCATTTCAGGAACAGGCGTTTCAATGGTTTTTTTCACTCGCTCGATCGCCTTGCTGCTGGCGCTGGTGCTGACCGCCGGATGCGAAAGGCACGACGCACCGCCGCTGGATCAGCAACTCTACGTCTGGCAGCGGCAGTGGACGCCGGCCCACGACGCTGCCCTCAGGGACAGCCGTGCCGAATTTTCAACGTTGCGGGTGTTGGCCTTGCAGGCCTTCCCCAATGCCGGCTGGAGCCGCGCCCGCATTGATCCGGTATTGCTCAGGCACGATGGCCGGCCGGTGATTGCGGTGGTGCGCCTGGACGGGCAGCTCAAGGCACTCGATCAGGAAGAGGTCACCGCGCAGATCCGCCAGGTGATCAGCGACTGGCAGGGGCAAGGGTTGAACCTCGCCGGCGTAGAAATCGACCACGATGCCGGCAATGTCCGGCTACCTTCGTACCGCGAATTTCTCGCGCATCTGCGTGAAGCATTACCGACTTCGTTGCCGCTGAGCATCACGGCGCTGCCGTCCTGGCTCGACAGTCATGAACTACCAGCGTTGTTATCCACAGTCGACAGCAGCGTGTTGCAGGTGCACGCGGTGAGCGATCCGCGTCGTGGCTTGTTTGATGCCGATCAGGCCCGGCAATGGGCGAAGGCCTGGAGCCGTGTCACGACAAAACCTTTCTATCTGGCGCTGCCGGCTTATGGCGTGGCGTTGCTGCCGTCGACGGACGGCGCACCGGTTGTGGAAAGTGAAGTGACGCTGGAGCGCGAAGGCCTGCGCCGGGAATTACTCGCCGATCCGCAGTCACTGCGCACCCTCGGCACCGAACTGCGTGCCGATCCACCCGAGCATCTGGCGGGCCTGATCTGGTTTCGTCTGCCATTGGCCAACGACCGCCGGGCCTGGAGCCTGACTACCTTGCGCGCCGTGGCGCGTGCTGAAGTCCTCGACAGTCAGTTGACGTTGCAACTATCGGCCAACAATGGCCTCTATGACATCGTCATCAGCAACCAGGGCAACCTCGACAGCGCCTGGCCCGAACGCCTGACGCTCGCCGTCAGCGGCTGTGAAGGGGCCGATGCCTTGGCCGGTTACGCGTTGCAACAGCGTCCGGATCTGCTTACCTTCACCCGCCTGCGCGATGGCCGGATTCCGGCCGGCGGACAGCGTGCCATCGGTTGGGCTCGCTGCGCACACATTGATCAAGGAGGTTCGAATGTTCACCCGTAACTGGCCGCGTCATTTGCTTTGCCTGAGCCTCAGCCTGCCGCTGGGTTCGGCGCTGGCCTGCGGCCCGGACTTCCCCATGCGCCTGCTGGATAACCGTGGCCAGTCGCTGGCGGAACTGCCCGAAGGCAACTTCAGCTTTGAAATCAGCCGCCTCGGCCACGCCATCAATGGCTTGAAGAACGTCACCGCTGGCGCCGACTACAGCGATCAACCTGACGCGGTAGCGCTACGGGATCAGGCCGAACAGGCGGGACTTTCCGCAGAGCAACAAGTGCTGGTGAAACACCTGCGCGGCCTGACGGATGCTCATCAGGTTGAAACCGAAGGCGCGCAACTGCCGCCCGAGATCAGGTGGTACCTGGCCGGCGCTGTGGCATTTGGCGCGGGTGATAATGCCTTGGCCGCCGGGTATTTCAAGAAAGTGCTGGCCTTGCCCGCCGAGCAACGGGCTTCGCGCAGCACCTGGGCGGCTTACTCGCTGGGGCGCGCGTTGTTCGCCATGAGTGCCGAAGCGAATGCGGCGCCGGATCTGCTCGAACAATCCCGCAAAGCCTTCGAGCACACCCGGCAGCTGAGCATCGACGGCTTCAGCGATCCGCTGGAACTGGGCGTCGCGAGCCTCGGCGAAGAAGCCCGGGTCGTGCGCGCTGCCGGCGACTGGAACCGTGCCATCGAACTGTACGCCACGCAGAATCTGCACGGTTCCGCGGTGGGCTATTCCTCGTTGAAGCTGTTGATGGCGGACTTGATGACGCTGCCGGATGATCAAGTGGCCGAGTTGCTCAAGGGCCAGCCCGTGCAGCAGTTGGTGACCGCGTCCTTGATCAGCCGCTTGGGCTGGTCGTTTGGCGAGCAACCACCGAACGAACAGAAAATGATCAAGCTGTTGCAAAACAGCACGCGCGGCAGTCTCGAAAACGCCGACCGACTGGCGGCGATGAATTATCAACAGGGCGATTACGCCAGCGCCAAGGCGTTCCTCGAGCATGCCGGCGATGGCGGGTTGGCCTGGTGGCTGCGGGCAAAACTGGCGGTGCGCGACGGCGATAAAAACGCAGCCGCCGCAGCCTATGCCAAAGCGGCCCAGGCCTTCCCGAAGAATGAATCCTGGGGCGAGCGACGGACTCCGGACTACGACTACGAAACGCTCCAGCCCAAATGTCGGGTCGAGGGTGAAAGTGCGATCCTCGCCCTGCAACGCGGGGATTACCTGCAAGCCTTCGACCAGCTGTATCGCAGCCAAAGCATTTACTGGTTCGACGCCGCCACCGTTGCCGAGCGCGTATTGACCCTCGAAGAGCTCAAGCACTACGTCGACACGCAAGTGCCGGCCCCGCCACCGCTCAGCCAGCAGGAACGCGACAACTACGTGCCCTTGCCCGTAGCGGCGAGCCTGCGCAATTTGCTGGGGCGGCGTTTGTTGCGTGAAGGCCACTACGAGCAAGCGCTGGCGTACTTCGATAATGACGGCTTGCGGCACAAGGCCAGGTTGTATGGCGAGCAACGCCAGGCGGCAGATTCAGCCTGGTGGCCGACCCGTCGCGCCGCAGCGCTGTTCAATGCCGCCTGGACGGCGCGCGAGTGGGGCATGGATATCCTGGGCTACGAAATGGCGCCGGATTACGCCACGTTCGGTGGCAATTACAGCCTTGAAAACGCCGAACTCAAGGTCGGTCCATTGATGGCCGAGGACGAAGTGAAGCGTCAGCAGGCCAGCGCCGCCCAGCCCGATCAGCGTTATCACTATCGCTTCGTGGCCACGGCGCTGGCGAGCAGGGCGGCGGATAACCTGCCTCACACCAGTCAGGCGTTTGCGGCGGTGCTGTGCGAGGCCTCGGGGTGGAACAGCAGCCTTGAAGAGCAAAGTGCGATTTATCAGCGTTATGTCAAAGAAGGGCCTTACGTGGAATGGGCTGCCGACTTCGGCCACCAGTGCCCATACCCCGACTTCGAGAACGCCGACAAGCGCTACGTGACTCAAGTCACCAACGCAGCGCGTTCGGCCTTGCGCCCGTACAAGACGCCGTTGCAGGTCGGTAGTTTACTGGCGTTCGCGGCAGCCGCGCTGTTGCTGTTCAAGCGTCGCCGCCGCAAGGCGCCTTGAGGTTTAAGCCTGTTGCACAAAGGTCAGCCGCACGGCGAAACCGATCAACAGGCTGCCGAACAACCATTGTTGCAGGCGCTGGGCTGAAGGGCTGCGTTGCAGCCAGCGGCCGAGTGCCGCGCCGATCAGGGCGTAAGCGCTGTCGAACAGCAGACCGACACCGACCAGCACCACACCCAGGGTCGCAAATTGTCCGAGCACTGGCCCCAACTGTGGGTTGATGAATTGCGGCAGCAGTACCGAGCAGAACAACAGTGCCTTGGGGTTGAGCAGGTTGGTCAGCAGTCCGCGCCGGATGGCTATGCTCCAGCGCGGTTTTTCGCCGGTTGTGTCGGCGCTTCCGAGGTTCGGCAGCATCGTCGTCCGCAGGCACTGAATGCCGATCCACAGCAGGTACGCGGCGCCTGTCAGGCGCACCACATCGAAGGTCCAGGGCGCCGCCTTGAACAGTGCCGCCAGCCCCAGCGCTGCCAATCCAACATGACAACCCCGGGCGATGCCCAAACCCACGGCGGTGGCCAGCGCGGCGCCTTTGCCCTGGCGGGCACCCGTCTGCAACAGCAGGATCATGTCAGGCCCGGGCAACAGATAGACCACTGCCAGCGCCATGAAAAACATCCAGAGTCCGTCCACGTTGCACCCCCATTCGTTGTCGATTCGGTAATGCCAGTCTAGGGCCGGAGGGCAGGGCAGGTGCTTGCGTTATCAGCTTCTATCGGGGGCTTTATTGGCATAATCTGCCACTTTCTTTCGAGTGCACTATCGGAATCTGCCAAACCATGAAACTTGACGCCTACGACCGCAAGATTCTCGCCGCACTACAACGGGACGGCCGCCTGAGCAATGTGCAACTGGCAGACGAGATCGGCCTGTCGGCATCGCCGTGCTTGCGCCGGGTACGTATGCTTGAAGAGGCGGGGGTGATTCGCGGCTATCAGGCCAATCTGGATCGCGACGAAGTGGGGTTGGGGCTGACGGTGTTTGTCGGGGTCAAGGTCGAGCGCCATAACGACGAACAGGCCGAAGCCTTTCGCCTGGCGGTGACGGCATTGCCCGAGGTGATTTCGGCGTTCCTGGTATCAGGGGAGTCGGACTTTCTGCTGCAGGTGGTGGTGCCGGATTTGCGTGGCTATGACCGGTTTCTCACCGGGCGTTTGCTGAAGCTGCCGGGTGTGAGCGACATCCGCAGCAATTTTGCGATTCACACGGTGAAGGCGCCGGGGGCGTTGCCGTTGGGGCATTTGCCGCTCTAAACCGAGTCGCCTGATTCGCGAGCAAGCCCGCTCCCACAGGGGTTGCGCTGTACCTGTCGGAGCGAGCCTGCTCGCGAATGCTATGGATCAGTCACTGCAACGCTTCAAGTCTTACATCTGCGTCGCCATCCCCTCCACATTCATCGCCGCCTGGCGCAACGCCTCGGAGCGGGTCGGGTGTGGGTGGCAGGTCAAGGCGATGTCTTCGGCCGAGGCGCTGAATTCCATGGCCACGCAATACTCGCCGATCATTTCACTGACGCTCGGGCCGACCAGATGCACGCCGAGGATTTCGTCCGTGCGCTCATCGGCCAGCACTTTGGCGAAGCCTTCGGTCTCGTGGTTGATTTTCGCCCGGCTGTTGGCGGTGAAGGGAAACTTGCCCACCTTGTACGCACGGCCTTCGGCCTTGAGCTGCTCCTCGGTCTTGCCGACGCTGGCCAGTTCCGGCCTGGTGTAGACCACGCTGGGAATCAGGTTGTAGTTAACCTCACCAGCCTTGCCGACGATCTGTTCGACACAGGCCATGGCTTCGTCCTCGGCCTTGTGCGCGAGCATGGGGCCGGAGGTCACGTCACCAATCACCCAGACCCCGGCGGCTTCGGTGCGATGCCCCTTGTTGGCGAGCATGCCGCGTTTGTCCGTGGCGAGGCCGACGTTCTCCAGGCCCAGGCCCTGTGTATAAGGTCGGCGCCCGATGGCCACCAATACGTAATCCGCTTCCAGCAACTCGGCAGTGCCGCCGGCGGCAGGCTCGATGCTGAGCTGTACACCGGTGGCGGAGGTGGTGGCGCTGGTCACTTTCGAACTCAGCTTGAAGCTCAAGCCTTGCTTGCTCAGGGAGCGTTGCAGGGTTTTGCCGGCTTCGATGTCCACGCCGGGGCAGATCCGGTCGAGGAACTCGACCACCGTCACCTGTGCCCCAAGGCGTCGCCAGACCGAACCCAGCTCCAGGCCGATCACGCCAGCGCCGATCACCACCAGATGTTTGGGTACCTCGGTCAGTGACAGAGCGCCGGTGGAGTCGAGGATGCGTTTGTTATCGATGTCCACGCCGGGCAGGGGAGTGGGTTCGGAACCGGTGGCGATAATGATGTCCCTGGCGCTCAGCTCGGTCTTGCCGCCGGCGCTGTCGGTCACCGTGACTTTGCCCGGCCCGTCGATGTGGCCCCAGCCCTTGATCCAGTCGACTTTGTTCTTGCGGAAAAGAAACTCGATGCCCTTGGTCAGCCCGGTAACGCTTTCATCCTTTTGCTTCATCATCTGGGCGAGGTTGAGGCTGGGCTTGACGTCGATCCCCAGGTTGGCGAACTCCGCGCCCATGGCCGCGTCGTACAGTTCGGAGGCATGCAGCAATGCCTTGGATGGCATGCAGCCGACATTCAGGCAGGTGCCGCCGAGTGTGGCGCGCCCTTCCACGCAGACCGCCTTCAGACCCAGTTGTCCGGCGCGGATCGCCGCGTTGTAACCGCCGGGGCCACCGCCGAGTATCACGACGTCATAAGTGCTCATGGATGTACTCCTGGATTGAAAGGGGATGGGTAAAAGTAGTTCCTGAATAAAATTACGAACGTAATATGTGCTCGCCACAACCTTTCGGTCAAGGCTTCAGGTTAGCGACAGCTTGGGCATCTTTAGATAGCGCGCTTGAATACGGAAATTTCACCATTTCCGTTATATCGTAACGAATTGCCATGTTAGCGAAGACACTCTGGGGTGGTATGCAAGTCGATCTCGATGTTGATGAAACGCCGCTGGCCGGGTTGCCGCGCTTTCAGCAGGCGTTCATTCAAGGGCGGCGTTTGCGCCAGTTCGCCATCGGTGCGGGCGTACTCGCCACCGTGGGTGCGTTGCTGGCGTTTTTTGCCGGGCTGTTCGCCTCGAAAATGTTGTGGTCCGCGTTGTTGCTGAATTTGAGCGCTGCGTTTGTGGTGCTGATGGCGGGTTTGCAATCGGCCGGGTGGGTTGCCCAATGGCGTGCTCGTGCCATGAATCCCGTGGCGCCGGCGGTGGTTGTCGAGGAATCTGCCGAGCCTTTGGGCTGGTATGAACGTTTGCTGGACCGGATCAGTCGGCAATCGCACAACCTGCTCGGGCAAATTGGCGCGCCGACGCTGTGGCTTGGCGGTTGGGCGTTGTTGGCGGTGTTGGGTGTCGAACAGGCCTGGGATCTTTCGTTACCCCCCGCAGGGCTGGGGCTGGCGGCCACTGTCGGGGCGGCGTGCTCATTGCTGTTGGCCTTCGGCCTGTTGGTTATGGAGCGTCATCTGGCGCAAGAAAACACCGCGCAATGGCCTGAGGCCGCCGCGTTGGCGCAATTGACCCGTGTGCCGATCATCAGCCTGCTACTCGCTGCGTTTTGTATGTTGTTTGCCGATGAGTCGTCGATATGGCCCGTACGCCTGGCGGTGTTGTCCGGACTCCTGCCGGGGTTGGTGGCGGCAGAGCTGTTGCTGCGTGCGGTGTTGTCATTGTTCAGTCCTCGCCGCGAACGCCTTGAGCCGGAGTTACTGGCGCGTAGCTTTGTCGCCGACATGCTGCGCTGGCCACCACAGCCGTTGCTGGCGTTGCAGCACGAATTACACAACCGCTTCGGTATAGATCTGCGGCAGATCTGGGCCTTCACTTACATGCGTCGGGCGTTCATGCCGGTTTTGGGGGTGGTTACGTTGGTTGGCTGGTCGCTGACAGGCATTCACGAAATTGCGCTGCAAGGGCGCGGTATCTATGAACGATTCGGCAAGCCGGTGGAAGTGTTTGGCCCGGGTTTGCATCTAGGCTTGCCTTGGCCATTGGGCCGGGTGTTGAGCGTCGAGAATGGCGTAGTTCACGAGTTGGCCACCAGTGTTGGCGAAACCACGTCCCCTGCTCAGGCCGACCCTGCCGAAGGCCCGGCCCCGGCAATTGCCAATCGCCTGTGGGACGCCAGCCATGTGAACGATAAATCCCAGGTGATCGCCAGCAGCCGAGCCGACAGGCAGAGCTTTCAGATCGTCAACATGGATGTGCGCTTCGTCTATCGCATCGGTCTGAGTGATGAGGCGGCATTGGCCGCGACCTACAACAGTGCCGATGTGCCGATGTTGATTCGCAGCACGGCCAGCCGAATCCTGGTTCACGATTTTGCCTCGCGCACCCTCGACGATTTACTGGGTGAGGACAGGGTAGGGCTGGCGGAAGAAATCGGCCGCGCCGTACA
Organism: Pseudomonas sp. QLc11A; assembly: GCF_052112305.1. Taxonomy (NCBI): domain Bacteria; kingdom Pseudomonadati; phylum Pseudomonadota; class Gammaproteobacteria; order Pseudomonadales; family Pseudomonadaceae; genus Pseudomonas; species Pseudomonas sp. QLc11A. Next base: position 138,159 of record NZ_JAVAJJ010000006.1, on the reverse strand, counting down.
GGCGGACCTGAAAAAACTCGACAGCGGCGTGGAAATTCTCGCCACGGTGGTCGAGGCGATTCACCCGCCGGCCGGTGCCGCCAACGCCTATCACGGCGTGCAAGCGGCACAGATTGGGGTGCAAGCCTTGATTGCCCGTGAGCGCGGTGCCGCCGCCGAAGTCACTCACCAGGCGCAGTTGCAGGCCAGCATCGCCCGCGATCAGGCGACGGCCAGCGCCCGTGAAATCAATGCTGGCGCCCAGGCTGCGGACCTGAAATTCAACGCCGAGCAGAAAGCCTATGCCAGCGCTGGCCAGGCCTTCGTGCTGGAGCAGTATTTCAGTCAGTTGTCCCAGGGTTTGGCCAACGCCAGATTGCTGGTGCTCGATCATCGTCTGGGCGGCAGCAGCAATGCGCCGACCATCGACCTCCGTACTTTCACGCTGCCGGTTGATCCTGCGCAGTCGCGTAAAACCGTTCAGCCAGGAGCTGCCAATTGAGCCAGTCCCATACGCACGATCACGCTGACCACAGTGGCCACGATCACGGCCATGGCGGGCACCACCATCACGGCCATCACCATCATCACCACGGCGATCCGCAGGAGGCCGGTCCATTCCCGTGGCGCCGCATGGGCTGGGCGGCATTGCTGGTGGCGTTTGCCGTCGCCGCCGCGAGCCTGGTGCAGGTGCGTTCGGGGGAGGCCACGGTGATCACGCGCTTCGGCAATCCTTCACGGGTCTTGCTGGAGCCGGGGCTGGGCTGGCGCTGGCCGGCACCGTTCGAGGCGGCGATCCCGGTGGATCTGCGGCTGCGCACCACGTCCAGCGGTTTGCAGGATGTCGGCACCCGGGACGGTTTGCGCATCATCGTCCAGGCCTACGTGGCGTGGCAGGTGCAGGGCGATCCGGGCAATGTGCAACGCTTCATGCGTGCAGTGCAGAACCAGCCTGATGAGGCTGCGCGGCAGATTCGTACCTTTGTCGGCTCCGCGCTGGAGACCACCGCCAGCAGTTTTGATCTGTCGAACCTGGTCAATACCGATGCCAGCCAGGTACGCATCGCCGATTTCGAAGCGCAACTGCGCAAGCAAATCGATCAGCAGTTGCTCAGCACTTATGGCGTGCGCGTATTGCAGGTCGGCATCGAACGACTGACGCTGCCTTCGGTAACGCTCACCGCGACCGTCGACCGGATGCGCGCCGAGCGTGAAACCATCGCCACCGAACGTACGGCCATCGGCAAGCGTGAAGCCGCACAAATTCGTTCTGCCGCCGAACGTGATGCGCGAATTGTGCAGGCTGATGCCACAGTGAAAGCGGCAGATATCGAAGCGCAATCACGCGTCGAAGCGGCGCAGATTTATGGTCGCGCCTATGCGGCGTCGCCGCAGCTTTACAACCTGCTGCGTTCGCTCGACACCTTGGGCACTGTGGTGACGCCGGGGACCAAGCTGATTCTGCGTACCGATGCCGCACCGTTCCGGGTGCTGGTTGACGGTCCGCCGAGTCTCGACAACAAGTCCGGATCGCAGCCATGAGTTTGGTTCCACGTGGAACAAATGAGTTGAGCAGCCCCTGGATTCAGGCCGGGCGTCTGGCGTTTATTGCGCTGTATGCGGTGACGGTGTTGGCGGCATTGGCGTGGGCGTTTTCCAATGTGCGGCAGATCGATCCACAAAATCGCGCCGTGGTTTTGCATTTTGGCGCGCTGGATCGCATTCAGAATGCCGGGCTGCTTCTGGCTTGGCCGCAACCCTTCGAGCAGGTGATTTTGTTGCCGGCGGCGGATCGGGTGATCGAGCGTCGAGTGGAAAGCCTGTTGCGTAGTGATGCCGCGACGCAGGCTGATCGCGTGGCCAGTTTTGCCACGCCCATCAGCGATGCCCTCGCAGGCTCCGGTTATCTGTTAACGGGTGACGCCGGCGTGGTGCAACTCGATGTGCGGGTTTTCTACAAGGTCACCGAGCCCTATGCGTTTGTGCTTCAGGGCGAACATGTGTTGCCGGCTCTGGATCGGCTGGTGACCCGCAGCGCGCTAGCGCTCACGGCCGCACGGGATCTGGACACCATTCTGGTCGCTCGTCCGGAACTGATCGGCGCCGATGGCCAGGCGGCGGAGCGGCGTGAGCGCTTGCGCGGTGATCTGGTGCAGGGCATCAATCAACGGCTGGCCGAACTCACAGCAACAGGGCAAGGCTTGGGCATCGAAGTGGCACGGGTCGATGTGCAATCGAGTTTGCCAAGCCCTGCGGTTAACGCTTTCAACGCGGTACTGACCGCCAGCCAGCAAGCCGATAAGGCGGTCGCCAATGCTCGCACCGAAGCCGAGAAGTTGACGCAAGCCGCCAACGAGCAAGCCGACCGTACGCTGCAAGTGGCCCATGCCCAGGCGAGTGAACGGCTGGCCAAAGCGTCTGCCGATACGGCTACCGTGTTGAGCCTGGCCAAGGCGGAGCGGCAAGGTATCGACCCGCAAATGCTGCTGCGCATTTATCGCGAGCGCATGCCGAAAATTCTCGACCAGGCAGGTTCCGTCACCACGGTCGATCCCAAAGACGATTCTCGCCTGATCATTCAGGGAGCTGCACAATGACCGCTCAAACCGCTGCACCGAGCCTGTTGTCTTCGGCTGAACAGCGCCGCGCCGCACGCCAGCTGACCCTGGCCATGCTCGCATTGGGCCTGCTTGCGCTGGGCCTGATCTGGCGTTGGCTGGCGCCGGAGCAGACCGGTGTCAGTCAGTTGCTGCTGGGGCTTGCTTCGTTGCTGGTTGCTGTACCGGTCATGCGTTCGGCCTGGTACAGCCTGCGTTATCCGAGCCTGCACGGCATCACTGATCAATTGATTGCCCTGGCCATGCTGGGTGCCTGGGCCACCGGGGATCTGCTGACGGCGGCCCTGTTGCCGATCATCATGATCTTCGGTCACGTGCTGGAGGAGCGCAGCGTGATCGGTTCCCAGGAAGCGATTCACGCCCTCGGCAAACTGACCCGCAGCCACGCACGCAAGATTCAGGCGGACGGCTCCATCATCGAAGTCGACAACGGCACGCTCAAGGCCGGCGATCGGGTCGAGGTGCGCGCCGGGGACCGGGTACCGGCGGATGGCCGGGTGTTGTCCGGCCAGGCCAGTCTGGACACCGCCTCCATTACCGGCGAGTCGGTACCGATGGAGGCCGGTGTCGGCATGTCGGTGTTCGGTGGTGCGATCAACCTCGATGGTCTGCTGCGAATCGAAGTGACCCGCACCGGCCATGAGTCGACCCTCGGCAAAGTGATTGCCCTGATGCAAAACGCCGAGCGTTCGAAGCCGCCCATTACCCGTTTGCTGGAGCGCTACGCCGGCAGCTACATGGTGCTGGTTTTGCTGCTGGCGGCCGTGACCTGGTTCATCACCAACAACGCCCAGGCGATGCTCGCGGTGTTGGTGGCGGCCTGTCCTTGTGCGCTGGTGTTGTCGGCGCCGGCCACGGCGATTGCGGGTGTGGCGGTGGCGGCACGCCACGGGATTCTGATCCGCAGTTCCGCATTCCTCGAAGAGTTGGCGGACCTGACCTCGCTGGTGGTCGACAAGACCGGGACGCTGACCTTCGGCACCTTGCGTCTGCAATCCATCGACAGCCCGCTGGAGGATCGCAGCCATGTGCTGACGTTGGCGGCGAGCCTAGGCTCGGCCAGCAGTCATCCGGTCAGCCGCGCCCTGGCGGGGTTGGTGGCCCAGGAAGATTTTCTGCTGCTGACCGACATTCATGAACGCCAGGGCCTGGGTGTGGTGGCGATGACGGGGCAGGGCGAAGCGGCGCTCGGCCGGCCGGAGTTGTTTGCGCAACTGGGCATCAGTACAACGGCAGTTCCCGATCACGATGGTCCGATTGCAGGGCTGGCGCTCAACGGGGAGTTTCTAGCCTGGCTGTTGCTGGCCGACAGCGTCAAACCCGAGGCGCAGTTTGCCTTGGGTGAGTTGCGTGAGTTGGGTCTGGGTCGCCAGTTGTTGCTCACCGGCGATCGACACAGCGTCGCACAGACGCTCGCCCGGGATGTCGGAATCAGCGACGTCGAAGCGCAAGCTCTGCCCGAAGACAAACTGAACCGCGTACTCAAGGAGATCGACAGCGGCTTCCGGCCCATGGTGGTCGGAGATGGCATCAATGATTCACTGGCCCTCAAGGCGGGTGTGGTCGGTGTGGCCATGGGCGCGGGCGGTGCAGACATCGCCCTGGCATCGGCTGACATCGTGCTGATCGGCAGTGACCTGCGTCGCCTCGGTACCTGCGTGCGCCTGAGTCGCCAGTGCCGCCAGACGTTGCAGGTCAATGTGATCATCGGGCTGGGCTGGACCCTGGCGATTGTGGCCTTCGCCGCGTTCGGCTGGCTCGGCGCTGCCGGGGCGATGATTGCAGCGTTGTTGCATAACCTCAGCACCTTGCTGGTCCTGGGCAATGCCGGTCGATTGCTGCGATTTCAGGAGCCCTTACTCAAACTCAAGGACGAAGTCTGAATGCGAATGCTCTAAACCGGGTGATTACGCGTCTTCATATTTTTAGAACTGTGGGCGTGGTGTGTAGTCATTGGAAGTGAGGGCACATCATTTTGTGCGTTCGCGGCGGTCGGTTCTGGCGTCGCGAATCATTGAAAACGGCGATTAATTCGATAGCCAGCTATTTTTCAAGGATGGTCTACCCTCTGATCAGACGTCTGAAACAAGGGGGATTCTCCATGCTCGCGCAACTTCCACCGGCCTTACAGAATCTGCAGTTACCGCTTCGCCTGAGACTCTGGGACGGCCATGAATTCAATCTGGGGCCGACGCCCAGCGTCACGATTGTGGTCAAGGACCCACAAATGGTCTCCCAGTTTACCCATCCAAGCCTGGATGCCCTCGGTGCTGCTTTTGTCGAAGGCAAACTGGAGCTCGAAGGCTCCATCAGCGATGTGATCCGCGTCTGTGATGAATGGAGCCAGGCGTTGCTGGACGAAGACGATGACAATCAGCCTGTTCGTAGCGTTCACGACAAAGATACAGACGCCAAGGCGATTTCCTACCACTACGACCTTTCCAACGCGTTCTATCAGCTGTGGCTCGACAGCGACATGGCGTATTCCTGCGCTTACTTCGAGACCGGCAGCGAAAGCCTCGAGCAGGCCCAGCAAGCCAAGTTCCGTCATTTGTGTCGCAAGCTGCGCCTGCAACCCGGCGAATACCTGCTGGATGTTGGGTGTGGTTGGGGCGGATTGGCGCGTTTTGCTGCGCGAGAGTTTGGCGCGAGAGTGTTCGGTATCACCCTCAGCAAGGAGCAGTTGGCTCTGGCCCGGGAGCGCGTAAAAGCGGAGGGCCTGGAGGACCTGGTCGAGCTGCAACTGCTCGACTATCGCGATTTGCCGCAGGATGGCCGCTTCGACAAGGTAGTCAGCGTCGGCATGTTTGAACACGTGGGCCACGCCAATCTCGCGGAGTACTGCAAGACTCTGTTCGGCGCGGTGAAAGAGGGCGGCCTGGTGATGAATCACGGGATCACCGCCAAGTACACCGATGGCCGTCCGGTGGGGCGCGGTGCCGGTGAATTCATCGGGAAATATGTGTTCCCCAACGGCGAGCTGCCGCACCTGTCGATGATCTCTGCGCAGATCAGTGAGGCCGGGCTGGAAATCGTCGACGTCGAAAGCTTGCGCCTGCACTACGCCCGCACGCTCGATCACTGGAGCGAACGCCTCGAAGACAATCTCGAAGCGGCTTCCAAACTGGTACCGGAACAAGCCCTGCGCATCTGGCGGCTGTACCTGGCCGGTTGCGCCTACGCGTTCGCCCGCGGCTGGATCAACCTGCATCAGATTCTCGCCGTGAAGGCCCACGCCGATGGCAGTCATGAACTGCCATGGACCCGGGACGATATCTACCTTTAAAGAATCGGCGAAATCAGCCGGGCGACCCGCATGCCGAGCTGCTGCAGGCGGTGGGTCTCCCGGCCTTCTCCTTTGGCGATTTCGTGGGCGTTGGCGAAGTCATCGTTGAGCATCTGTTCCACCTCGGCGGCAAAGACGCTGTCGACGGTCAGCAACATCACTTCGAAATTCAGCCGGAACGAACGGTTGTCCAGGTTGGCGCTGCCGATGGCGCTGATTTCGCGGTCGATCAACACCACTTTCTGGTGCAGGAATCCGGGCTCGTAACGGAACACCCGCACACCGGCGCGCACGGCTTCGAAGGCGTATAGGCTGGAGGCGGCGTAGACGATTCGATGGTCGGGTCTCGACGGCAACAGCAGCCGCACATCCACACCCCGCAGGACCGCCAGGCGCAACGCTGCGAACACGGCTTCATCGGGGACGAAATACGGGCTGGTGATCCAGACCCGTTCCGTCGCCGCATGGATCGCTTCGACAAAGAACAGAGAACAGGTTTCGTAGGCGTCTGCCGGCCCACTGGCAAGCAACTGGCACAGTACGCCGTCTTCCGGATAAACCTCGGGCAGGATCAGTGGCGGCAGGGCATGAGCCACCCAGAACCAGTCTTCAGCGAAAGACTCCTGCATGCACGCCACCACTGGTCCGCGCACTTGCACGTGGGTATCGCGCCAAGGGGCCAGGGGCGGTTTCTCGCCCATGTATTCATCACCGACGTTGTGCCCGCCAACGAAGCCGAGAATGCCGTCCACCACCACGATCTTGCGATGGTTGCGGAAGTTCACCTGAAAGCGATTGAACCAGCCACTACGGGGGCCAAAAGCCTTGACCTCGACCCCGCCATCTCGCAGGGCCTGCACGTAGCCGTTGGGTAGGGAATGGCTGCCGATTCGGTCATACAACAGATAGATCGCCACACCTTCGGCGGCTTTTTTCAGCAGCAAAGTTTGCAGGCGTTGGCCGAGGCGGTCGTCGTGGACGATGAAAAACTGGATCAGCACGGCCTCTTTCGCTTGGCTGATGGCATCGAAAATGGCCTCGAACGTCGACTGGCCGTTGATCAACAGCCGCGTCTGGTTATTGGCCAGGCAGGGCATGTTTCCGAGCTTGGGCATCGCTCTGAGTGAGGCGTAGGCAGAAGAGGCGCGGGCGGTGAGGGCTTCTTCTACCCAGGGTCGCCAGTTGAGTTCGGAAACCGCCTTGCGCATCTCCTCGTTGGCCTGCCGTCGGGCCTTGATGTAGCCATCAAAGGTGCTGCGGCCGAACATCAGGTACGGGATCAGCGTGAGGTATGGGATGAAAAACAGCGACAAGGCCCAGGCGATCGAGCCCTGGGCGGTACGGACGGTCAACACGGCGTGGATGGCCGCGATCATGCCCAGCGTGTGCAGCAGGGCGATGGTATAACCGAAAATATGCGGTCCGAAATAATCCATGGGGGCTGCCTTGCTCCTGAAGATTCAGTGCTTAACAGACCATGTTCCGTGCAGAATGTCGCTAATTAATTGGCCCCTGAACCGAAGCCTGCGGCTGACGTCTAACGGCCACTACTGATCAGGAGTTACTCGATGAACGTTCGTCTGCTGGGTTTGGCCATGGCACTGGGTTTGGCACTTCCTGTGGCGGCTCACGCGCAAATGCTGCAACCGGGATTGTGGGAGCTGACCACGAGCAACATGAAGGTCGATGAGCAGAATATGCCGGACCTGCAATTGATCCTCGGTCAGCTCCAGAGCCAGATGACCCCTGAGCAGCGTGCGCAGCTGGAAAAGCAGGGGATCACCATGGGGGGCAAAGGGATCCGGGCGTGCCTGACACCGGAGCAGGTCAAGACCGATGACATTCCGCTGACCGATCCGCAGTCGGGCTGCAAGCAGGAAATCACCGACCGCTCAGGCAATCAGTGGAAATTCCGCTTCAGCTGCCCGAGAGCCCAGGGCGCAGGCGTGGCAACATTCCTCAGCGACCGCGAGTTCACCACCAAGGTCAACGGGACGTTCAACGCCACCGGCATTCAACAGAAGGGCAGCCTTGAATCCCGCGCTGTCTGGTTGGGGCAGGATTGCGGCACTGTGAAGCCGAGAGCTTAAGAGCTTCGCGAGCAAGCCCGCTCCCACATTTGATCTGTGGTGTTAATGAAATCAATGTGGGAGCGAGCCTGCTCGCGAAGGCGTCAATTCAGCCGCCCTGAATCCCCGACTGACTCAACCACTCACACGCCGCCTCGACAGCCATCCGGCCAAAATCCTCCCCCGTTCGGCTGCGCACACTGACAAACCCCCCGGCCTGTTCTTTTTCGCCGACCACCACCAGGTACGGCACGGTCCGGCTGTGCTGGCGAATCTTGAAACGGATTTTTTCGTTGCGCAGGTCGGCCCTTGCGCGCACACCCCTTTGGCGCAAGGATTCAGTCACCGCTTGTGCATAAGTCGCCTGGCGGTCGTCCATGCTGACGACGACCACATGGGGTGGAAGGCTCCAGTGCTGCAGCTCCTGATGGCTGGACCAGCATGTGCCGTAGATCCGTTGTTGCAATGTGCCGCTGATGTGATCGAGGGCGAACGCCTGCAAGACTTTGGTGGTGGGGACGTGCGGTCCATGGCTCTGGTATTCGGTGTCCCCCAGACGGTACAGGGATACCTCTTCGCGTGGTGGCCGACGCCGGATCGAGTGATTGGTCGCTGCCAGTGACTGCATGCGCGCTTCGATGAGGGGCAGGTCTGCCGGAGTCAGCGGTCGCTCGACGACAAATTCGTAAAAGAAGCCATCACCCAACTCCCTGCCCGCGCGCATTTGTGCATGCGGGTGGAGTTGCTTGACCGCCATGGCCAGCATCAAGGCACAGGAGCGGCGCAGGATCTCCAGTCCGTCCGGCTCGCGGGGGGTGACAATGCTGACCCGGGCATCCGCCTCGATCATGTATTCGCAGTCCACCAGTACACCATCGACCCGGCCCGCTACGGCCGCGCTGGCCAGTCCGGGGCCGATGCTGGCGGCCAACTCGTGCACGGACAGCGGTTGGTCGAATTCACGCAATGAACCATCGGGCAGAGTGATCTGGATCATGGTCGGCGTACTCAGGTGCTGCTAGCGAGCGTTATCGGATAAACCTAGTGCTAATTCCTTGCCGCTGTCATTAAGACCTTCGTCTTGCCAGGCAATTTGTATCGGCGCATTCACTAGCCGGGCATTGCCAATCAGCACGCTGCTGATGGTCAGAACTCGTTTTGCAGGGCTTTGTAGCCGCGCACCAGATCGACGTTGGTGCGCGCCACGTCTTCGGAAAACTCCGAAGCACTGACGCTTACCGGCGGGAATTGCGAGAGATCGGTGTTGGGGCCGATCCGCATGGTGGAGGGCACGTAGAAGGCTTCAGGCAGGTCACGCCCGTCGACCACCGAGTTGTGTCGTACCACGCAACCGTCACCGACCACGCAGTTGAACAGCACGCTGTTGAAGCCGATGAACACCCGATTACCCACGGTGCAGGGGCCATGCACGATCGAGCGGTGGGCGATGGAACTGAATTCGCCAATGGTCACTGCCGCGCCGGATTTGGAGTGGATCACCACGCCGTCCTGGATGTTCGAGTTGGCGCCGATGGTGATCGGCTGCATGTCGCCCGATTCGTCGACTTCGTCAGCGCGGATCACGGCGTAGGGACCGACGAACACGTTCTCGCCGATCACCACTTTGCCGCAAATGATTGCCGTCTTGTCGACGTAAGCAGACTCGGCAATCAGCGGTAAATCTCCGGATGGATTCTTGCGGATCATGGTTTGCTCAATGCGTTGTACAGGTTATTGAGGTTGTCCCCAGTTGAAACGGGTCTCGGCAACGGCGTCGTGGGCGTGCAGGCTTTCTGCGTGGATCACACGAATGTGGAAGGCATTGATGCCTGTGGAACGTTTCAGGGCCAGATTCAAACGGCGCGCGGCGTCCTCGCAGAACATCAGGTTCTGACCATTGGCCAAGGCGAAGGCCTGTTCGTCGGCGCGTTTTACCGCTGTTTGAACGGCTGTGCCGAGTGCGGCTTCGGCGTCGTTGATGATGGCGATCAGAGGCAGGTTATCCAGGAAATCAGCCAACCGTACGCGCAACTTTGCGCTGCTGCGCTGGCTGTGAGGTGTGGCGACAATGCCGTTCGTGGAGCCCAGCCACGCTAAAACGTCAGCGTGTTGCAGTGACTTGTTGGCGAAATCATTGACGAATTGCTGCTGTATCAACTGTCGAGAAAGGGCCGCGGAGCACGGACAGGTTGAGGAATAAGGCACGTCGATTTTTAGTTCCACGTGGAACATCGTGTTTTTCAAACGCGCTTCGATGCTCACCGGATAGCTTTTCCAGCCTGCCAATGGACTGATCAGCGCCTGTCTTTTCAGCAGTACATCGGCGTGAATAGTTAAGTGCGCACTACTGGACAGGTCTTCATGACTCTCAAGAAAACGCTGCAAAACCCGTCGCAATAAAGCCGGTGAAAGGCTTTCCTGCTCCAGCAATTCAAGCGCCAGATAGAGCCGTGACATGTGAATGCCGCGCGCATTGCCATCGTCGAGGCTCACGCCGGCATCAGCCTTTGCATTCAAGCGTTGGCCATCAAACAAAACGGGAAGAGCAATGCCGCACATGCCCACCCACTCCAGTGGCAGGGCTTGGCGTGAGGCCTGCGCGGCGATATCCGGCAGAGTCAGCGCATTCATGAGCAGGTCCATCGTGGGAGTTGATTTGTCATGTTATAGTATAACAATCAAGTCGACGATGCTTTTTTTATGAGCAGCTCTCCATCATGCCCAGGCGCCATGTGCTTAGCCTGATTTTGGCCGGTGCGGGCCTAACAGCCAGTGATCCGGTTGCAGGTGAACTTCGCGCTGCTGCCACCGGAGCTGGAAAACCGGTTGATCGTGGTCCAGCCGACGCGCTGGTTGTAGCCAACCCAGGTTTCGCCATCGGAAGCGATGCCGGTGAAAAACACCAGCTGACCGTATCGGCTGTTGGTCTGCACCCAATGGCGCTTTCCAACCATTTCGAAACCTCGCAGATAGATTGTGTTTCCAGCGGTGTTCACGCTGTAGGTGTTGCCATCCGCATCCACGCAGGCCAGCAGGTTGGCGCTGCGGGTGCATCTGGCCAGGCTCGGGACCTGTGCCATCGCGTCGGCTGCCACCAGCAGGGAAAGCATGAACAGTGCAGTTTTCAGGGCGTTGTGCATGGGCTTTATCGCGTCGGAAGCGGCGTTCAGGATCCTGTCCTTTGCCCGGCCGGGCAAGAGGGATGGTTTATTTGTGTTGTTACAGTATAACATTGTGTAAGCCCGACACAGCGACCGGGCATCCCTGTGAGGAATATGCAGATGTCCAACCGACTCCCCGTGACCGTTCTCTCCGGCTTTCTTGGCGCCGGAAAAAGTACACTTCTTAATTACATACTACGTAATCGCGATGGTCTGCGGGTTGCAGTCATCGTCAACGATATGAGCGAAATCAACGTCGATGGCACCGAAGTCCAGCGTGATGTCAGCCTTAATCGGGCTGAAGAGCGGTTGGTGGAAATGAGTAACGGGTGTATTTGCTGTACGTTACGTGAAGACTTGCTCGAGGAAGTGAGCCAACTCGCCAGGGAGGGCCGCTTCGACTATCTGCTGATCGAATCCACCGGCATTTCCGAACCGCTGCCGGTGGCGGAAACCTTCACCTTTCGCGATGAAAACGGCCAGAGCCTCAACGACATCGCGCGTCTCGACACCATGGTCACGGTGGTCGACGGTATGAACTTCCTTCTCGATTACCAGGCTGCCGAAAGCCTGGCCTCCCGGGGAGAAACACTTGGCGAAGAAGACGAACGTTCGATTACCGATCTGTTGATTGAGCAGGTCGAGTTCGCCGATGTGATTCTGCTCAGCAAGATCGACTTGATCAGCAGCCACCAACGCGAGGAATTGATCGCCATCCTCGAGCGGCTCAATGCCCGGGCGGAAATCATTGCGATGACGATGGGCGAAATCCCCTTGGATAAAATTCTCAACACCGGTCGTTTTGACTTCGAAAAGGCTGCCCAGGCGCCGGGATGGTTGCAGGAGTTGCGCGGGGAGCACCTGCCGGAAACCGAAGAATACGGCATTGCTTCCAGCGCTTACCGGGCACGTCGGCCGTTCCATCCACAGCGTTTCTTCAACTTCATCGACGGCCCTTGGGACAACGGCAAGCTGTTGCGTTCAAAGGGCTTTTTCTGGCTGGCGAGCAAGCATATGGACGCCGGCAGCTGGTCCCAGGCCGGTGGACTGATGCGCTATGGTTTTGCCGGGCGCTGGTGGCGTTTCGTACCGAAAAACCAATGGCCGCAGGACGAAGAAAGTACCACCGGGATCATGAAAAACTGGACCGCCGACAGCGGGGATTGTCGCCAGGAACTGGTGTTCATCGGCCAGAACATCGACTTCACGCAGCTCACCGCCGAACTGGACGCCTGCCTGCTGAGCGATGAGGAAATGGCGTTGGGCGCAGAGGGCTGGCGTTTGCTGCCTGATCCATTCGGCCCTTGGTACGAAGACGCTGCCTGATCCTCTGATGGCGCTTCATGGCTTGAGCCAGGTGCCCTGGCTCTGGGCCTCGCAGTACGGCTGCAAATATGCCGCGTCGGTGGCAACGCCGTAATAGTGAATATCCTGGCGGTAGGGCATATTGGCGACTTGGGCGTTGCTGCAGATGCCAAATGCGCCGCCGGGGCATTGATCGACATACTGCACATCGACTTTCTGCCCCGCCAGATTCGGCTGGCAGAAACCATCGGCGAAGAGTTTTGGCGGGATGTTGCGGTTCTGCTGGCAAACCTGGACATCAAGCCGCTCGGCCTGGCTGTGAACCACGCAGGCCTGGGCCAGCGCCTCGCCTGAAACGAGTGCCAGGAGCAACGACAAGCCAATCAACCGCATCCACTACCTCCTCAGAAATCATCGACCATGCTGCAGAATATCCCTACTCATGTCATTGCCGGTCCGTTGGGCGCCGGCAAGACCAGCCTGATCAAGCACCTGTTGGCCCAGCGCCCGGCAGGCGAGCGGTGGGCGGTGTTGATCAACGAGTTTGGCCAGATCGGTCTCGACGCTGCGCTGCTGACCCGGGACGCCGATGGTATCGCACTGGGTGAAGTGGCCGGGGGCTGCCTGTGCTGCGTCAACGGTGCACCCTTTCAGATTGGCCTTGGGCGCTTGTTGCGCAAGGCGCAACCGGATCGGCTGTTCATCGAGCCCTCGGGGCTGGGGCATCCGGCGCAGTTGCTCAGGCAATTGAGCGAAGCACCTTGGCAAGGCGTGTTGGCTGTTCAGCCTTGTGTGTTGGTGCTGGACGCCCAGGCGCTCGCCGCTGGCAAACCGTTGCCGGATGCACAACAGCAAGCCCTGAGCCATGCGGGACTGTTACTGCTGAACAAGTCCGAAGGTCTCGAGGAAGACAGTCGCCAGCAAGTCGCCGCGCTATTGCCGCCGACGCCTCTGTGCTGGACGCAACAGGCTGTTTTATCCTTGAGCGAGTTGCCGGGGCTGAATGCCAAAGCGCAGGCAGGTGTGGATAACTTCGTTTTGCCCAAGGGATTGGCGCAGCTGCCGGCGGTCTGGAGCGATCCCGCGTTGCCCATTTGCCTGAGTCAGGAGCAGGACGGAGGCTGGAGCATCGGATGGCGTTGGCACCCAAGCCAGGTATTTGATGCTGCGCTGGTTGGCCAGTGGCTTGAAAGCCTTGGCTGGAGGCGGGCGAAGCTGGTTATCCACGGCGCCAACGGATGGATCTCGGCGAACGCGGTGGATAACTCGGCGCTGGACTGGCAGCCCAGTGAGTGGCGGCAGGATTCACGCATCGAGCTGATTTTCAGTGAGCCCCGGGATGCAGAACTGTTGCAGAGTGAACTGGCAGCGTGCCGAGCCGAATCGGCTTAACGGCTTACGGCCGCCACTTGGTATGTTCCTGACGCCACTGGCTCAGCTCGATCACTTCTGCGCGAGGCTTTACCACATCGACCACCGGTTCGGTTTCGTCGAACGGGACCGGGTAGGGCGCCAGTTCAATCTGTGCGCTGTGAGCGCCAAACTGGGTGATGGTGCCGTTGTGGCGGGTTTCGCCGGTCACGGTGAATTCGAAGTTATACACACGGGCCAGGCGTCGCCGCCCACTGGCATCCCTGATGAACGCGATTCTTTTCAACGCCACGTTGCCGTCCAGCAATTCGATCCCGAGCTTGGTGCAATGCTGCTTGACCCGCTCCAGCGCGCGCTCGCGCAAGCCGTGGTTGTGCCATAGCCATGCGCCGGCAGTGGCGAACAGCATCAGCACGAATATATTTCCAAGGGTCAGCATCAACAGGGTGCTCCAACAAGATAGTGTCAGCTTAACTGCGTCGCTGGTCTGTCGTACAGGCTGCGTTTAGTCGCATACTGCGCGGCTAGAATTTCAATCGTTTTACGGAAATCCACCGCATGAAACGTACACCGCATTTGCTCGCTATCCAGTCCCACGTGGTATTCGGTCACGCCGGCAACAGTGCCGCGGTTTTCCCGATGCAACGGGTCGGGGTGAATGTCTGGCCGCTCAACACCGTGCAGTTCTCCAATCACACCCAGTACGGTCAATGGGCCGGCGAAGTGCTGGCGCCGCATCAGATACCTGAGCTGGTCGAGGGTATCGCGGCGATTGGCGAGCTGGGCAACTGCGATGCGGTGCTCTCCGGTTACCTCGGCAGTGCGGCCCAGGGCCGGGCGATCCTGACGGGTGTGACGCGGATCAAGTCGATGAATCCCAAGGCACTGTACCTGTGTGACCCGGTGATGGGGCATCCGGAGAAAGGCTGCAGTGTTCCGGCGGAAGTCAGTGATTTTCTGCTGGAGGAGGCCGCCGCCGTAGCGGACTTCATGTGCCCGAACCAGCTGGAGCTGGACAGTTTCTCCGGGCGCAAGCCGCAATCGCTGTTCGATTGCCTGGCCATGGCGCGTGCATTGCTGGCGCGCGGCCCGAAAGCGGTGCTGGTCAAGCATCTGGACTACCCAGGCAAGTCGGCAGAGGTCTTTGAGATGCTGCTGGTGACAGCCGAAGGCAGCTGGCATTTGCAGCGCCCGTTGCTGGCGTTCCCGCGTCAGCCGGTGGGTGTGGGCGATCTGACGTCCGGGCTGTTCCTGGCACGCGTGCTGTTGGGTGACAGCCTGGTGGCCGCGTTCGAGTTCGCGGCGTCGGCGGTGCATGAAGTGCTGCTGGAAACCCAGGCCTGTGCCAGCTACGAGTTGGAACTGGTTCGGGCTCAGGACCGGATTGCCCATCCGCGGGTGCGGTTCGAGGCGACCCCGATCAGCCTCTGATTGAGTGTTGAGCCCATTCGCGAGCAAGCCCGCTTGCACAATCCTGTGTGGGAGCGGGCTTGCTCGCGAAGGCTATCTAGAGAACACCGTCAACCTGACTGAACAAACTCAGGCGTCGCCCTTGATCTCCTGATAACGCTTTTCCAGTTCCTGGCGAATCTGCCGGCGCTGCTGGGCCTGGATGAAGCGGCGCTTGCTCTCGCTGTTGTCCGGTTGCAGCGGCGGTACCTGGGCAGGTTTACGCTGGTCATCCACCGCGACCATGGTGAAGAAGCAGCTGTTGGTGTGACGCACCGAACGCTCGCGAATGTTCTCGGTGACCACTTTGATGCCCACCTCCATGGAAGTGTTGCCGGTGTAGTTGACCGAGGCGAGAAAGGTCACCAGTTCGCCGACATGGATCGGCTCACGGAAAATGACCTGGTCCACCGACAGGGTCACCACATAACGGCCGGCATAACGGCTGGCGCAGGCGTAGGCCACTTCGTCGAGGTATTTGAGCAGGGTGCCACCGTGAACATTGCCAGAGAAGTTGGCCATGTCTGGGGTCATCAATACCGTCATCGACAGCTGGGCGTTTCCGGGTTCCATAGCATTCTCACGGGTCAAGGCCAGGTTTGAGGGATGCACCTCTGCGGGTGCCTCTGCGGTTTTTTCAAACCAACAGTTATCGGGACGCCGGGTGCGGAGTCGCCGTCACGCCGGATCGATCTGTTTCCATATATTGCACCGCCTTTCTGCCAGAAGTCGCGGTGTTACCCTGCAAAAAGCCCGGAGACAGGGGTATTTCCTACGCGCAAAGCAGACTTTTGCTCGGCTTGATCAGACCATTCCTGCGTCTGTGAGTCGGGCAACTTCAATCAGGGAGCCGCTCGCCATGCATGCCATCAGTTTCATTCAGGATCTGGCAGTGATCATGTTGATCGCAGGTGTGGTGACCGTGGTTTTTCATCGCCTGAAACAACCGGTGGTGCTGGGCTACATCGTCGCCGGTTTCATCATCGGCCCGCACACCCCGCCATTCGGCCTGATCCATGACGAAGAAACCATCAAGACCCTGGCCGAACTCGGGGTGATATTCCTGATGTTCTGCCTGGGCCTGGAGTTCAGCCTGCGCAAGTTGTTCAAGGTCGGTGCCACGGCCTTCATCGCGGCATTCCTGGAAATCGTGCTGATGATCTGGATCGGCTACGAGATCGGTCGCTGGTTTGACTGGAACACCATGGATTCACTGTTCCTCGGCGCGATCCTGGCGATTTCCTCAACCACCATCATCGTCAAGGCACTCAATGATCTGAAGTTGAAGAACGAGCGGTTTGCGCAGTTGATATTCGGTGTGCTGATCGTCGAAGACATTCTGGGCATCGGCATCATCGCGCTTCTGTCCAGCATCGCCGTCAGTGGTACGGTCAGCTCGGGCGAAGTGTTTTCTACAGTGGGCAAACTGTCGCTGTTCATGATCGTCGCATTAGTCATCGGCATTCTGTTGGTGCCGCGGTTGCTGGCCTACGTGGCGAGGTTCGAGAGCAACGAAATGCTGCTGATTACCGTGCTGGGCCTGTGTTTCGGCTTCTGCCTGCTGGTGGTCAGGCTTGAATACAGCATGGTCCTCGGCGCGTTCCTGATCGGCGCGATCATGGCTGAATCCCGGCAACTGCTGAAAATCGAGCGCTTGATTGAACCGGTTCGAGATCTTTTCAGCGCGATTTTCTTTGTCGCCATCGGGCTGATGCTCGATCCGGCGATCTTGCTTCAGTACGCCTGGCCAATCGCCGTAATCACCGTAGCCGTGGTGCTCGGCAAGATGTTGTCCTGCGGCCTTGGTGCATTTATCGCCGGTAATGACGGGCGCACGTCGCTGCGGGTCGGGATGGGTCTTTCACAGATTGGCGAGTTCTCTTTCATCATTGCTGCACTGGGCATGACGTTGCAGGTCACCAGTAACTTTTTATACCCGGTGGCTGTGGCTGTGTCGGTTATCACCACCTTGCTGACGCCTTATCTGATTCGCGCGGCTGATCCATTGTCGATCAAGCTTGCGGGCGTCATGCCGGAACGCCTGGGACGGGTGTTGGGGATGTACGGCGAATGGCTGCGCAGCATCCAGCCTCAGGGCGAGGGAGCGTTGCTGGCGTCGATGATCAGAAGGATTTTGCTGCAGGTTGGGGTCAACCTGGCATTGGTGATCGCGATTTTCTTCTCGGGCGCGTACTTCGCCGAGCGCATGTCGGCTTACGTGCAAGGCTGGATCAGCGACCCGAGCTGGCAGAAGGCATTGATCTGGGGTGGGGCGCTATTGTTGTCGCTGCCTTTTTTGATTGCGGCATACCGCAAGCTCAAAGCCCTGTCGATGTTGCTGGCGGAAATGGGCGTCAAGCCAGAGATGGCCGGGCGCCATACGCAGCGAGTGCGCAGGGTGATCTCCGAAGTGATCCCGATCCTGTCGCTGCTGGTGATCTTTTTGCTGTTGGCAGCCTTGTCGGCCAGTATTCTGCCGACCAACAAGTTGCTGGTACTGATCGCCGTGGTCGCGGCCGCCGTGGCGGCGCTGCTATGGCGCTGGTTCATACGTGTGCATACGCGGATGCAGGTGGCGCTGCTGGAAACCCTTGATAATCACAAGGAGTCGTCCGGGCATTGACCACCCCGCGGCGTTGACTGGATCAGCTTTCCAGCCAGACGTCCCGTGCCCAGTGCCACACCGACTCCCAGGTTTCTTCGGCGATCAGCTCTTCTTCGGCCTGCCAAAGCACCACGGTGCCGTCTTCTTCGACGCAGTAGTAGTCGTCACCGTCCTGGCAGATCGGGATCAGGCTGCGATCGACACCGGCGTCCCAGGCGTTGGCGGCAACGTCGGGCAGGTAGGTGTGGGATTGCGGGTCAGTCACGGTGACCGGTTCCAGGCTACCGTAGACCACGTCGCTGACGGTCAGCAGAAACTCTCTGAAGACGAATGGAATGTCGATGAACAGTTGTTCTTCGATTTCGACCAGCAGGTCTTCGTCAGGCAACTCCAAGGGGACCGGTACCGGTTCGTTGGCTTCACGCAGTTGTTCGATGATTTCTTCCACGTCCGGGATCCTCTTGCTTGTATGGCGCGGTTTATATGGGGCGGTTTATACAGTAGCTTGCTATAGATGCAACCGCGAAATAGAAAACCCCAGCCAGGGCTGGGGTTTTCTTTTCAGCAAGTGAAGCGCGGTGCGGGATTAGCCGTTCTGGCGGATACCTGCCACCAGCCAAGGCTGGTTTTCGCCCTGTGCACGTTCCATGTTCCAGCTTTCGCTGAAGACTTCGCCCTGGTCGAAACGCGAAGTTTTCGACACGCCGGTGAAGGTCAGGGTGGCAATGGTCTTGTCGGCGCGATCATCCACACCGTCCAGCTGTACATTGAGGTTATCAATGTAGGTGGACTGGAAACCGTCACCCAGGTCGGCACGCTCACGCTTGAGGAACTCCAGCATTTGCGGGGTCACGAACTCGGCGATCTTGTCCATTTCATTGGCGTCCCAGTGCTGTTGCAGGGACTGGAAGTGATTGCGCGCTGCTTCGACGAAGTTTCTTTCGTTGAACCAGGCTGGAGCGTTGATCACTGGACGAGCGGCAACAGGCGCTGGCGAACCACCGAAAATCGAACCGCCGGCAGGCTTTTGTTCGAACGCTTCACGTTGCATCGGTGCGTGACCGGCCGGAGCGTAATGCTCCTGCTGCTTGCGACGACGGGCGGCGATAAAGCGGAAGACCAGGAATGCAATGACAGCCATGATCAGGATGTCGAGGATCTGCATGCCCTGGAAGCCGTCGCCCATGAACATGGAGGCCAGCAGGCCGCCGGCAGCGATACCGGCCAGAGGGCCGAGCCAGCGCGAAGCGCCACCGGCCTTGGCAGCGGCGCCAGCGGCACCGGCAGCACCAGCGGTCGCCGCAGCGCCGCCCATGCCTGGAGAAGAAGGAGCCATCTGGCTGGTCTGGTGCGTCGGCGCAGCGCCTGCGCTTTTGCCACCACCGAAGCGCTTGGCGGCATTGACGTCGAGACTCATCGTCAGGCCGATGCACAACGCCATGGCGATGCTAAGAAAACGTTTCATAAAGGGAATTCCCATTTGTGGAAGGCACGCGCGCCATGTTGCACAGCTGAAGTGTTACTGGCTAGCGGCAGAGTGTTTCGGGCTTTTGCCTGACAGGTTTTATTCAGCTTCAATCAGTGCAATAGGGCCTTTTGACTTTGGTCTGTCAGATGAATGGATAAGTTCTGTAGGACGCTCGCTTAGCGACGTAATGCCAGCATGACGACTCCGGCCGTGATCAGACCCATTGCGCCCCATTGGCGCAAGTCGAGTTTTTCACCCAGCAGGACTACGCCAAGTACGGCCACCAACACCACGCTGAGTTTGTCCACCGGGGCAACCAGTGACGCTGGACCGACCTTGAGTGCACGGAAATAGCAGATCCACGACGCACCGGTGGCCAGGCCAGACAACAGCAGGAACAGGTAGCTCTTTGCCGAGATCGATCCTAATGACTGATATTGGCCCGTAGCGTACAAAATCAAGGCCAGGCTGACCAATACCACGATCGTACGCAGCAGGGTGGCGAAGTCGGAATTGACGTTTTCGATGCCGACTTTCGCGAAAATGGCGGTCATCGCCGCGAACGCCGCCGATAACAGGGCCCAGAATGTCCAGGAGGAAAAAAAGCCTGAGCCCATGCTTTTTTGCACCTTATTCAGATCAATATCTGCAAGACCACACGGAACCCTGTGGGAGCGGGCTTGCTCGCGAATGGGTACACCGCGGTAGTGCAGTAATACCGCGTCATCGTTCTTCGCGGGCAAGCCCGCTCCCACAAAGGTCCTCTGTCTGGTTCAGATCGCTTCCAGCTTGGCGTAACCCAGCATCAGCCACTTGCTGCCTTCGCTGAAGTTCACCTGCACCCGGGCCTGAGCACCGGCGCCCTCGAAGTTGAGGATCACGCCGTCACCGAAGATCGAATGGCGTACGGTCTGGCCCAGACTGAAGCCGGTTTGCGGAATTTCGCTGCCGCTGAACAGGTTGCTGCCACTCATCGACTGGTTGCCACCGAACGGCCGGCTGACGCTGTTGGACAAACGTACTTCCTGAATAAGGCCTTTGGGCACTTCGCGTACGAAGCGCGACACCTTGTTGTAGGTCTCGCTGCCATAAAGGCGTCGGGTTTCAGCGTAGGTCATTACCAGGTTCTGCATCGCCCGGGTAATGCCGACGTAGGCCAGGCGACGCTCTTCCTCAAGGCGGCCGGGCTCTTCCAGGCTCATCTTGTGCGGAAACAGGCCTTCTTCCATGCCCACCAGGAACACGTAAGGGAATTCCAGGCCCTTGGCGCTGTGCAGGGTCATCAGTTGAATGCTGTCTTCGTGCTCGTCGGCCTGCGTATCGCCGGCCTCCAGCGACGCGTGACCGAGGAACGCTGCCAATGGCGTCAGGTCTTCGTCTTCTTCGCTGTTTTCGAAGTTACGCGCGGCGCTGACCAGTTCCTCAAGGTTTTCCACCCGGGCTTGGCCTTTTTCGCCTTTTTCCGCTTCGTGATAGGCGATCAGGCCCGATTGCTCGATGACGGTCTGGGTCATCAGGTGCAGCGGCATTTCCATGCACTTGGCGGCGAGGTTCTCTATCAACTCGATAAACGCGCCAAGGGCACCGGCCGCACGACCGGTCAGGCCTTTGTTGGCCACCAATTGGCGCATCGCTTCCCACATCGATACATCGCTGTGGCGCGCATGGTCGCGGATC
Source organism: Pseudomonas sp. QLc11A (assembly GCF_052112305.1). Lineage (NCBI taxonomy): Bacteria > Pseudomonadati > Pseudomonadota > Gammaproteobacteria > Pseudomonadales > Pseudomonadaceae > Pseudomonas > Pseudomonas sp. QLc11A. The sequence continues at coordinate 117,171 of NZ_JAVAJJ010000006.1, read as the reverse complement.
GCTTCGACGGTTTTCTCGCCGATGCCGCGGGCCGGCACGTTGATCACCCGTTCCAGCGCGGCGTCGTTGCCCCGCCCTTCGAGTAATCGCAGGTAAGCCATGGCGTTCTTGATTTCGGCGCGCTCGAAGAAGCGCTGGCCGCCATAGATGCGGTACGGAATGCGTTCACGCAGCAGCGCTTCTTCCAGAACCCGCGATTGGGCGTTGGAGCGGTACAGAATTGCGATATCGCTGCGAGACAGGCCGGTTTTCAGCGCGCTTTCGATGGTTTCGACAACGTAGCGTGCTTCGTCGTGTTCGTTGAAGGCTGCATACAGGTTGATTGCCTCGCCGTCGCCACCGTCGGTCCACAGCTCTTTGCCCAGACGTCCGGTGTTGTTGGCGATCAAGGCGTTGGCTGCCTTCAGGATGCCGGCGGTGGAGCGATAGTTCTGCTCCAGGCGAATGGTTTCGGCGTCCGGGAAGTCTTCGGAATACTGGTAGATGTTCTCGATTTTCGCGCCACGCCAGCCGTAGATCGACTGGTCGTCATCGCCCACCACCATCAGGCTGTCGCCACCCTTGGCCAGCAGGCGCAACCAGGCGTACTGCACGGCGTTGGTGTCCTGGAACTCGTCCACGAGGATGTGCCGGAAGCGCTTTTGATAGTGAGCGAGCAGGCCTGGGTGATCGCGCCACAGATCGAGGGCGCGCAGCAACAGTTCGGAGAAGTCGATGACACCGGCGCGCAGGCACGCGGCCTCGTAGGCCTCATAGATGCCGCGCATGGTCGCCAGGAACAGATCGCCACTGGCTTGAATGTGTTGCGGGCGCAGACCTTCGTCTTTCTGCCCATTGATGAACCATTGGGCCTGACGGGCCGGCCAGCGTTGCTCGTCCAGGCCGAGTTCGCGGATCACCCGCTTGACCAGCCGTTGCTGGTCATCGCTGTCGAGAATCTGGAAAGTCTGGCTCAAGCCTGCTTCCTGCCAGTGCGCCCGCAGCAAGCGGTGCGCCAGGCCGTGGAAGGTGCCGACCCACATGCCGGCCGGGTTGATGCCCATCAGTTGCTCGATGCGCTGGCGCATCTCGGCAGCAGCCTTGTTGGTGAAGGTCACCGACAGGATGGAGTGGGGCGAGGCGTTTTCAACCTGGATCAGCCAGGCGATACGGTGCACCAGCACTCGGGTTTTACCGGAACCAGCACCGGCCAGGACCAACTGACGACCCACGGGGGCCGCTACGGCCTGGCGTTGGGCATCGTTGAGGGAGTTCAGCAGAAGGGAGAGATCATCGCGCATCGGGGCATTCTAGGGGGCCGCGACACACCGGGCAAACTCCGCTTCGCATTAACCGATGAAAGTTACGCGAGGGACGACCGGTCAGTCATCGGCTGCAGGCGTTGGCGGGGCGTGCCTTTAGGGTTTTCAGGGTGGGGCGGCGGCTGAAAAAATTGGCGATTTATTGATCAACAGCAGTTTGGTCCGGGCAATTGCTTGTGTATGCTCCGAGCAGTTTCGGGCCCATGCTCATCATTATAAGAACAAGAACATCGCCTATGACCCTCAGCTTCGACCTGTCGGGCCCCACTGTGGAGCCCCGGGTTATCAGAAAGCAATACGCCATGGAAATGGCGGTCGAACGCACGCGCCTGTTGTATCAGGGCTCGCTGCTGCCCACGTTGTTCATGCTGATCAATGGCCTGGTCTGTGCCGGTTTGCTCTGGAGTCCGCAGCGCTATTTCCTGGTCAGTGTCTGGCTGGTGTGGTTGTTGTCCTTGGTGGCATTGCGGGTGATTCAGGTCGCAGCCTTCGATTCGGCCATCCCCAATCGTCAAGCCCAGCCCATTTGGCGGCGGATGTTTTTGCTGGGTTCCGGCCTCACCGGTCTGACCCTGGCCGGTGCCGGCATTGCCCTGGTTCCCGCCGATAACTTCATTCAGCAAGCCTGGGTCTTCGGCCTCATCGGTGCCGCAGCGCTTTCGGCCAGCGTGGCTTATGCCGTCAGTTTGCCGGCCTTTCTGTCTTTCACTTTGCCCTGCCTGCTACCGGCCATTGCCTATATGTTTTGGGGCGGTGACGAACAGCAGCAGGGCTGGGGCTGGTTCGGGCTGATTCTGCTCGGTGCATTGAGTGTGGTTGCCTGGCAGGTCAATCGATTGATCGATCGGGGCTTGATGCGACGCTTTCAGAACCAGGCACTGATCGAGCATCTGCAGCAGGCGCAAAGCTGCAGTGACCAGCTCAATCAAAAGCTGGCCAAGGAGATCGAACAGCGTCGACGCGCCGAGAACGAATTGCGAGAGATCCAGGTCGACCTGGAAAACCGCGTCGCTCAGCGCAGCCTGGAGCTGGACGCCGCCAATCAGGCGCTGAGCAAGAGTGAAGCCCGCCTGGCGCTGGCATTGAAGGCCAGCGAGTTGGGGTTGTGGGACTGGAATCTGCAAACCGACGAAGTCCATCACACGCAGATTCAGGAATTGTTCGGCCTGGAGCCGGACCAGGTCACGGCAATCCTGCGTCATCTCAAGCCGCGTCTTCACCCCGAGGACCTTCCAGCGCTGAAAAGGGCGCTGGTCGAGCATCTGAAGGGTCGCACCGAGGACTATCAAATCGAGTATCGCGTGCGCCATGGCGATGGCCACTGGGTCTGGATCGAGGACCGTGGGCGGGCGGTCGAGCGTGCCGAGAACGGACGGGTTTTGCGCATGGTCGGCACTCGGCGCGACATCAGCGTCAGCAAAAACCTGGAAGAGCAGCGGCAACTGGCGGCGACCGTATTCGAGGCGGCCAGCGAAGGGATTGTGATTTTCGACCCGAACTATGCCCTGATCGCAATCAATCAAGCCTTCAGTCGGGTGACCGGCTATGCCATCGAAGACATGATCGGACGCAATGTCGTTGAGTTGCCATGCAGTCGCGATGCGCGTCGGCATTACGCCACGATCCATCAGGCGCTGGAGCAGCAAGGCAGTTGGCAGGGCGAATTGGTGGAAACCCGCAAGAACGGCGAGATGTATCCGCAATGGCTGCAATTGAATGCCGTGCGCGATAGCCGGGGAAATGTCAGCCATATCGTGGGCTTCTTCGCGGATCTTTCTGCCCGCCGGGAATCCGAAGAGCGAATGCGCTATCTGACCCATTACGACGAACTCACCGGTCTGGCCAACCGCGCGATGTTCCGCGAGCGCCTCAGCGAGGCTCATCAACGAGTACGACAGGGCGGTTATCGCAGCCTGGCCTTGCTGCACATCAATCTCGACCGGTTCAAGCAACTCAACGACAGCCTGGGGCATGAAGTCGCCGACCAGTTGTTGCAGAAAATGGCCCGGCGACTGGTGAATGCATTGCCTGAAGCAGACACCATCGCGCGCCTCTCGGGCGATGAGTTTGCCGTGCTGTTCAACGCCTACGGCAACCTTTCGAGCCTGGCCCGGGTGGCGACTCGTCTGGCGAGCAAGTTGCGTTTGCCGGTGACCATTGACGGGCATGAGCTGGTGGTCAGTGCGTCAATGGGCATCAGTCTGTTGCCGGATAGCGCCCGGGAAATATCGGCACTGGTCAGTCAGTCGAACATGGCGATGCAGCATGCCAAACACCTGGGTGGCGACAATTTCCAGTTTTACACCGACAGCTTGCAAGCCAGCACGCTGGAGCGTTTACAACTGGAAAACCACCTGCGCAAAGCCATCGAAGACAAACAGCTGAAGGTGTTTTACCAACCGAAACTGTGCCTGGCCACTGGCCGGTTGAATGCCGCCGAAGCCTTGGTGCGTTGGGATCATCCGACCATGGGCCGTGTGCCGCCGGGGGATTTCATCGGCCTGGCTGAAGAAACCGGATTGATCGGCCCGATCGGTGAGTTCGTGCTGCGTCAGGCCTGCTGGCAAGCCTGTGAGTGGCAGCGGCAGGGGCTCGATGCGATTCGGGTGTCGGTCAATCTGTCGGTGCATCAATTGCGCCAGGGCAAGCTGGTCAGTCTGGTGCGACAGGTGCTGGAAGAGACCGGGTTGGCACCGCACTACCTGGAGCTGGAGCTTACCGAAAGCCAGTTGCTGGACAGCGTCGAGCACATCATCGCAACCTTCCAGCAGTTGCGTGATCTGGGCGTGAAGCTGGCGATCGATGATTTTGGCACCGGGTATTCGTCTTTGAGTTATCTCAAACGCATTCCGGTGGACTACGTGAAGATCGACCAGGCGTTTATCCGCGGACTGGGCGAGGGCACCGAAGATGCCGCGATCACACGGGCGATCATTGCCATGGCTCATGGCTTGTCGTTGAAGGTTGTCGCGGAAGGGGTGGAGCACCAGGAGCAGCTTGAGTTTCTCAAGGCTGAGCGCTGCGATGAGGTGCAAGGTTATCTGATCAGTCGGCCGGTCGAGGCGCAGGTCCTGGCCGTTTTGCTGCGAGAGAATGGTGTGGATTGACCGAAATGGCTTCCCGTCAGGCCATGGCGGTCTGACGGGAAGTTTGCAGCGGGTAATTCTTTAATCGGTGATCAGTACTTTATCAATATGGTGAAGTAACTTTCCTGCGAAAAAAATACTGACGCCGGTGACACTGGAAGGCCCCATTTTTTTATATTCGACAAACTTGTCTGTCAGGACTTGCAATGCAATTTCGTGGGTTGTTTCAAGTTCCAGGTCGAGTCGCAAATCAAAAGACTTGTCCTGGATTTCGCTCAATACCAGCCTCGGCGTAATGCCAGAGTTTGGAACGGTTACCGTGCCAAAGGCACGGAAGGAAGCCGCGCCGGGCATGCGGTCAATTTGGGCGACCCAATTTTTAGTTGTAATGGTCATTGTGTGTAACTCCTGTAATTAAGATAATTGCGTCCTGCCTGTTTAATATATCCCTCTCTGTTTGGTTGGTGGATGGCGATACTTAACTTGTTTGTAAGTTGATGTGGGCTATACGTTGTTGGTGAGTAACCAGTACTGACGTTTGTAAGAAAGGCACATTTCAGCCGTAGCGCCAGGTGGCGGGCATTGATAAGCAACGGGAAAGCGCGCAATGAGCGCTACATGGGGCACGCGTGCCTGAATGCCGAGGGATGTGGTTACGCATTGAGCAGGCAAAAAGCCGATTCATGTAGTATAACTACAAGCGTGCTACATCCCCGGCACCTGCCAATAACAAAGAGTCCAGCCCTTTGAATCTGCTGCAACACATCGCCCAGTCTCGTCACCTGTTACGCAAGTCGGAGCTCAAGGTCGCCGACCACGTGCTGCTTGATCCTGCGGCCGTGATGCACAGCTCCATGGCCGACCTGGCCCACAGCGTGGGCATCAGTGAGCCGACCATCGTGCGTTTTTGCCGTGCCATCGGCTGTTCCGGCTTTCAGGACCTGAAGCTGAAGCTGGCCCAGAGCCTGGCGGCCGGTGCGAGTTTTGGCCAGTTTGCGATCCACGAAGACGACTCGGTCGCCGACTACAGCCTGAAAATCTTCGACACCACCCTGCACACCCTGATGGAGGTTCGCGAGAAACTCGATCCGCTGGAGTTGCAGAGGGCCGTGACGCTGATGTCCCAGGCCCAGCGCGTCGAGTTCTATGGTTTTGGCGCCTCGGGTGCGGTCGCGGCGGATGCACAGCACAAATTCTTCCGGTTGCTGCTTACTGCAGCGGCGTACTCCGACCCGCACATGCAGGCGATGTCGGCCGTGACATTGAAGCCGACTGACGTGGCCATCTGCATTTCCCAGTCGGGTCGTTCCAAGGACCTGCTGATCACCGCCAACCTGGTGCGCGAAAGCGGCGCTTCGTTGATCACGTTGTGCCCAAGCCAGACGCCATTGGCCGAGTTGTCGACGGTCAACCTGGCAATCGATGTGCACGAGGACACTGAAATCTATACGCCGCTGACCTCGCGTATCGCCCACCTGGTGGTGATCGATGTGCTGGCGATGGGCGTGGCCATGGCCCGCGGCCCGAGCCTGGTCAATCACCTCAAGAGCGTTAAACGCAGTTTGCGCAGTTTGCGGTTGTCACCCAAGTCGGTGAAAGCGCTGGACGACTGACGTCGTCGTAAGGTCGTTCCGACCTTAATCGCGAGCAGGCTCGCTCCCACCTTTGACCGCGATCTCCTGTGGGAGCGAGCTTGCTCGCGATGGCGTCCTCGGATACTCCGCAATTTTCATCAGTCTGTAACACCCGAGCCGCCAAACCGTCATCCCTCGCGCCTATCTTGAAACTCCCGTACTCGCCTTGGGAGACTCGAAATGGCCATGCCCTACGAAGAACGCAACAGCGCTGTCAAAACCCGTCGTCAACAAGAAGACCAGCGCCGTATGGAATTCCGTCGCGCCATCGAAGATCGCTGCGAACGCCGTCAGCTTCTGGCCGAAATTGGCGACTTTCCGGAGTTGGAACTCAACTTCTGGCAGGCATCTCCCTCGACTTCCCGTCGAAACGCTCAACCAGCGCGCTGATCTGGATCCGTTCGCTGCGGATAAACGCCAGGAAGGCGTGAGCCACCGGTGACAGGCGTTTCGCCTTGGCCTGCACCAGGCACCAGCTGCGAAACAGTGGCAGCTCTTCGATGGGTAGCTCGATCAACCCACCGGTTGCCAGCTCAAGGTTCAGGGCGTGGCGCGTCAACAGCGCAACGCCCAGGCCTGCCAGTACACATTCTCGCTGAGCTTCGGCAGACGAGACTTCCTGAGTCTGGTTGAAGTGCACACGCTTCTCTTTGAAGTATTCTTCGCACGCCAGCCGCGTCCCGGAACCTGGCTCACGCAGCAACAGTGTGTAGGGCTCGAGATCCTGCAAGCGCAGCGGCCCCATGTGACACAGCGGGTGATCCGGTGGCGCCACGGCGACGATCGGGTTGTTCAGGAACGGCAGGAACTCCAGGCCCATGTCCTGAGGCACCATGGACATGATCACCAGGTCGTCGCGGTTGTCCGACAGACGCCGAATCACCTGGCCGCGATTGACTACCGTCAGTTGCAGGTTCACCTCCGGGTGCTGGCGTTTGAATGCGGCAAACAGATGCGGCACGAAATATTTGGCGCTGGATTCAACCGCCAGTTTCAATTGCCCCTGCAACGAGCCCTGCATGTCCGACAGCTGCATGTCGAGGTTTTCCAGGCGTCCGAAAATATCCCGGCTGGCTCGCTGTAACGCTTCAGCGGCTTCGGTCATGTAGAGCTTTTTGCCGACGTAATCGAACAACGGCTGGCCAATCAGCTCTTCGAGCTGACGAATCTGCAGGCTGACAGCAGGTTGTGTGAGCGACATTTCGTCGGCCGCGCGGCTGTAAGAGCGCAAATCACAGACCTCATTGAAGATCTGCAATTGCCGCAAAGTCATACGCATCAATGACTTACGCATTATCCGGTCACTCTGGTCGCTGGCTGGTGAATCAACTATAAGTCTTTACTTATGCGCGACCCAATTATTATTCATTTTTGTTAATCCCTTGTGGGCGCTAGTGTGGACCTGCGACCAATTTGAAACATTTGGTCACTCGTCGACCTGGTGTCTAGCAGGTTGTAGGTACCACCGGCTCAAGGGAAACTCCAAGTGATAACAAAGATCCTGATCGCCAACCGTGGTGAGATTGCCGTACGAATCGTACGTGCCTGTGCCGAAATGGGCATTCGCTCGGTCGCGATCTATTCCGACGCTGACCGCCATGCCTTGCATGTGAAGCGTGCGGACGAGGCCCACAGCATCGGTGCCGAACCGCTGGCCGGTTATCTGAACCCGCGCAAGCTGGTGAACCTGGCTGTGGAAACCGGTTGCGATGCACTGCACCCCGGTTACGGTTTCCTGTCGGAAAATGCCGAACTGGCGGAAATCTGCGCTGAGCGCGGGATCAAATTCATTGGTCCATCGGCTGAAGTCATTCGCCGCATGGGCGACAAGACCGAAGCGCGCCGCAGCATGATCAAGGCCGGCGTGCCGGTCACTCCGGGCACCGAAGGCAACGTGTCGGGCATCGAAGAAGCCCTCACCGAAGGCGATCGCATTGGCTATCCGGTGATGCTCAAGGCCACATCCGGTGGTGGTGGTCGGGGTATTCGTCGCTGCAACAGCCGTGAAGAACTCGAACAGGCTTTCCCTCGGGTCATTTCCGAAGCCACCAAGGCATTCGGTTCGGCGGAAGTGTTCCTGGAAAAATGCATCGTCAATCCCAAGCATATTGAAGCGCAGATCCTTGGCGACAGCTTCGGCAACGTGGTGCACCTGTTCGAGCGTGACTGCTCGATCCAGCGCCGCAACCAGAAGCTGATCGAGATCGCCCCGAGCCCGCAACTGACCCCGGAACAGCGCGCCTACATCGGCGACCTGTCGGTGCGTGCAGCCAAGGCCGTGGGCTACGAGAACGCCGGCACCGTGGAGTTCCTGCTCGCCGAGGGCGAGGTGTACTTCATGGAGATGAACACCCGGGTGCAGGTGGAACACACCATCACCGAAGAAATCACTGGCATCGACATTGTCCGCGAGCAGATTCGCATTGCCTCCGGCTTGCCGCTTTCGGTGAAACAGGAAGACATCCAGCACCGTGGTTTCGCCCTGCAATTCCGGATCAACGCCGAAGACCCGAAGAACAACTTCCTGCCGAGCTTCGGCAAGATCACCCGTTACTACGCGCCCGGCGGTCCCGGTGTGCGGACGGACACGGCGATCTACACCGGCTACACCATTCCACCGTTCTACGACTCCATGTGCCTGAAACTGGTGGTGTGGGCGCTGACCTGGGAAGAGGCGATGGACCGTGGTCTGCGCGCCCTCGATGACATGCGTCTGCAAGGGGTCAAGACCACTGCCGCGTACTACCAGGAAATCCTGCGTAACCCGGAATTCCGTAGCGGCCAGTTCAACACCAGCTTCGTTGAAAGCCACCCTGAACTGACCAACTACTCGATCAAGCGCAAACCCGAAGAGCTGGCCCTGGCCATCGCCGCCGCCATCGCCGCCCACGCAGGCCTGTGAGGAATAGAACAATGACAAAGCAAATCCACGTTACCGACACGATCCTGCGCGACGCCCACCAATCGCTGCTCGCCACCCGCATGCGCACCGAAGACATGCTGCCCATCTGCGACAAGCTCGACAAAGTCGGCTACTGGTCGCTGGAGTGCTGGGGCGGCGCAACGTTCGACGCCTGTGTACGTTTCCTGAAGGAAGACCCGTGGGAGCGTCTGCGCCAACTGCGCGCCGCGCTGCCTAACACCCGCCTGCAAATGCTGTTGCGCGGCCAGAACCTGCTGGGCTACCGCCACTACAGCGACGACGTGGTCAAAGCCTTCGTCGCCAAGGCCGCGGTCAACGGCATCGACGTGTTCCGTATCTTCGACGCCATGAACGACGTGCGTAACCTGCGCGTGGCCATCGAAGCGGTGAAAGCCGCCGGCAAACACGCCCAGGGCACCATCGCCTACACGACCAGCCCGGTGCACACCATCGAAGCCTTCGTGAACCAGGCCAAGCAAATGGAAGCCATGGGTTGCGACTCGGTGGCGATCAAGGACATGGCCGGTTTGCTGACCCCATACGCCACTGGCGAACTGGTCAAGGCTCTGAAAGCCGAGCAATCGCTGCCCGTGTTCATCCACTCGCACGACACCGCTGGCCTGGCCGCGATGTGCCAGATGAAGGCAATCGAGAACGGTGCTGACCATATCGACACCGCGATCTCCAGCTTCGCCTGGGGCACCAGCCACCCGGGCACCGAGTCGATGGTCGCGGCCCTCAAGGGCAGCGAGTTCGACACCGGCCTGAACCTGGAATTGCTGCAAGAGATCGGCCTGTACTTCTACGCCGTGCGCAAGAAGTACCACCAGTTCGAAAGCGAATTCACCGCCGTCGACACCCGTGTGCAAGTCAACCAGGTGCCGGGCGGGATGATTTCCAACTTGGCCAACCAGTTGAAAGAGCAGGGCGCGCTGAATCGCATGAGCGAAGTGCTGGCCGAAATCCCGCGAGTTCGCGAAGACCTCGGCTTCCCGCCGCTGGTGACCCCGACCTCGCAGATCGTCGGCACCCAGGCGTTCTTCAACGTGCTGGCCGGCGAGCGCTACAAGACCATCACCAACGAAGTGAAGCTGTACCTGCAAGGCGGCTACGGCAAGGCGCCGGGCATCGTCAACGAACAACTGCGTCGCCAGGCCATCGGCAGCGAAGAAGTGATCGACGTGCGCCCAGCCGATCTGCTCAAGCCGGAAATGGCCAAGCTGCGTGCCGATATCGGTGCTCTGGCCAAGTCTGAAGAAGACGTGCTGACCTTCGCGATGTTTCCGGACATCGGTCGCAAGTTCCTCGAAGAGCGCGCGGCCGGAACCCTGACACCTGAAGTGCTGTTGCCGATTCCGGAAGCCGGCAAGGTGGCTTCGGCGGGCGGTGAAGGCGTACCGACCGAGTTCGTCATCGACGTTCACGGCGAAACCTACCGCGTCGACATCACCGGTGTCGGCGTCAAGGCTGAAGGCAAGCGTCACTTCTACCTGTCCATCGACGGCATGCCGGAAGAAGTGGTGTTCGAGCCGCTCAACGAATTCGTCGGCGGCGGTAGCAGCAAGCGCAAGCAAGCCACCGCACCAGGCCATGTCAGCACCACCATGCCGGGCAACATCGTCGATGTGCTGGTCAAGGAAGGTGACACCGTCAAGGCGGGCCAAGCCGTGCTGATCACCGAAGCGATGAAGATGGAAACCGAAGTCCAGGCGGCCATCGCCGGTAAAGTCACCGCCATTCACGTGGCCAAGGGCGACCGGGTGAACCCGGGCGAGATCCTGATCGAGATCGAAGGCTGAGTTAACAGCCTCGATACAACGCTTTAAACCTCGGGGGGGCATGTGCTCCCCTTTTTTTATGCTCTGGATTTGGCGATCAGACGCTCATCCCCTGTTGTCGCGACCGACTTTTCCGGCATCGTCCGTAAGGCAATTTCTGGTTTTGTGGCTTTCGAACTATTGGTTCGGCGTGATCTGCATTATTTTGCGTTTTTTTACCACGCAAGTGGTTTGATCTGCATTTTAATACACATAGCCACTGTGCCTGCGCTCTTCGTGTGCACTATATTGCATTCATCGCGATAATCAGCCATGAGAATATGCATTTAAATGCAGGTGGTGACGACATGTACGATCTGACTCTACAGATCTATTGGGCAGGAAACTGGCACGACGCCATGATTTTGAGCTTCGACAGCCCTGAAAAAGGCTTCGAAAGTCGCTGCAATTTTGGCTACCAGCAAACGTATCTTTTTGAAAATTACGAAGATATTGGAACTCCGTTCGCCAAGGCAGTGAGCGCGAGATTCCCTTTGGATTGGGATGGCAGACGATCCAATGCGCCAGCATTTTTACATGATGTTGCACCCGCAGGTGCAGCCAAAAGGTTCCTTTTGGCGCATATAGGCAAAGACAAGCCCGCGGACGTAAGTGCAGACCTTTACCTGCTGGCCAGAAGCACACCGGCGCCGATTGGAAATATGCGGGTCAAGGCGTCTGCCGAAGCAGTGGATCAGCGTGAGCCGATTGGTTTTGAGCGCCAGGACGTCATAAGTCGCAATAATCGATTTCTTGAGTATGCCTATGAGCAGGGGGCTGCCATTGGTGGCGCAACAGGTGCAGGTGGCGAGGCTCCGAAGCTTTTGTTGGCTCAGAACAAGGCGGGGCTACTGTACCCGGATGCAGTACTTGGGGATGCCGACGTCACTCAACATTGGTTTGTGAAGTTCGCCCGCAACAAGGGGCTGGAAACTGATCAGGTAATCCTCAGAAGCGAGTATCACTACTACAGGGCGCTCCAGAGTCTGGGGATTGAAACTGTGGCCGTCGAGGGGCTTGCACTGGAAGAAGCAACCAAACCCAGCTTGTGGATGCAGCGTTTTGACCGCCAAGTGACCGACCAAGGCGTCGAGCGCTTTGCCGTGGAGTCAATTTACTCGCTGGCAAACATTACGACGCCGGGTAGTGCTTTGGACCACATGGACGTTATCCGCTTGTTGGCAGGACTATGGCGTGAGGCGGGGCAGGCGGATCAAATCCCGGATCTCGTTGCCGATTATCTTCGTCGGGATCTGATCAACAAAATCCTCGGCAACTCGGATAACCACGGACGCAATACCGCAATCATCCGAGATGACGCCTCGTTTCGCCTTGCACCCATTTATGATTTAGCGCCCATGGTGATGGACGACGAAGGTGTGACACGGACCACCAAGTGGCCAAAAGATCTGGAGAGAGCGGGTGACGTTGATTGGCGCGGGGTGTGCCGTACATTGGCCGACATCGCTGACCCGGATGATCCATTGGCCGCTTTGAGTGACGTGCAGGATCTATTTGAGCGCCTGCGTGAAGATGCAAATCGTCTGATGGCGCTCCCCGATATTCTCTCGGCCAGCGGTCTGCCTGGACAGACAATGAATCACCCACAAATTGCATTAAAAAATCTGGAGCAACGTTTGAAAGAGTGGGGCTTGAAATGAGCATGACCGTTGCTGAGCGCACAGTGCTCATAGAAAGCATTCAAGAGGCTTTAGCTCAGGGCACTCTTGAAATTGGCGAAGCGGTTCGACGGTTGCGAGTCGAAGTCACCGGCCTGCACCAGACCCAATTCGCCAAAATGTGCAGAATCTCGGTGCGCACGCTGGTGCACATTGAACATGGAGAAGGGAATCAGACACTGAAGTCTTTGAACGCAGTGTTCCGTCCGTTTGGACTGAAAATGGGTGTGGTGCGGATTCGACGGGATATCAGCTGAAACTGCTCCGATCGTACGTCCTGATTCGGCTTTATAACGCGGCATATTGAAGATCAAAGGATCGCAGCCTTCGGCAGCTCCTACAGGATATACACCGACCCTGTAGGAGCTGCCGAAGGCTCGGTCCGCGCTCGGGCGATCTTTTGCTTTTGATGCTTTTAGCCGCGGCACTCAACGAGGCTTTTCAACTGCCTCGACCCCGTCTGGTTCTCATCACTCAACCACTTCTCGAACCCGGCCCCAATCGCCGGCCATTCCGAATCCAGGATCGAGTACCACGCCGTATCGCGGTTCTGCCCCTTGACCACCATGTGCTGGCGAAACACACCCTCAAAACTGAAACCCAAACGCTCGGCCGCATATTTGGAGCGGGCGTTGGCGTTGTTGCATTTCCATTCCAGGCGACGGTAGCCGAGGGCGAAGGATTCCTTGGCCAGCAGGTAAACCGCCTCGGTGCTTTTCGGCGAGCGCTGCATCGGCGCGCCGAAGGTGACGTGACCGATTTCGATGCGGCCCTGGGCCGGGACGATGGACATCAGGCTGAGGATGCCCTGGACCTCGCCGCTGGCGCGATCGATCACGCTGAAGAAGTACGGGTCGCTATTGGCTGCGTGGTTGTTCAGCCAGTCATTGAAGGCACTGCGCTCCGGGAAGGGACCGTATGGCAGATAGTCCCAAAGCTTCGGGTCGGCGCCCGGGCCTTGCAGCGCTTTGAACAGGTCGTCGCCGTGGCGCGCCGGGTCGAGTTTTTCCAGGCGGATGAAGCGTCCTTCGATCAGTTGCGTCGTGGGGGCTGGGACGCCTTTCCAGTTGGCGAGTGAAGTCGACATGTTGTTCTCCTTGAACCTTAAATGGCTTTGCGAAACTGGATGAAACCGGGGCGTTCTGCAAGGCGCTCGTAGAGCTGGATCGCGGTGGCGTTGGTTTCGTGGGTCAGCCAGTGCACCTTGTTGCAGCCGTCGGCCTTGGCCGTGGCGTAGACGAACTCGATCAGTTGCCGGCCGACACCGGTGCCTCGGGTTTCGGGGACCACCAGCAAGTCTTGCAGGTAGCAGGCGTTTTCGATGGCCCAGTTCGAACGATGGTAGATGAAGTGCACCATGCCCACGGCTTTGTTGTCAGCCCAGGCGAGGGCGGCGTGGGTCGGTTCGTTCGGGTCGAGCATGCGCTGCCAGGTGCTGTGAGTGACGGCCTCTGGCAATTCGGTTTTATAGAAGCGCAGGTAGGCTTGCCACAGCGGCAGCCATGCCGCGTGATCACCGGAGGTGACTTGGCGAATGTCGATTTGACTCATGGTGATTTCCTTAGCGCATCAATTGGGCGAGGGTCTGGTCGTTGACGTCGGGGCTGGCGGCCAGGCCATCGCGTACGCCGGCGATGTCGACGGGGCTGCGGTTCTGGCTGAGCTTGCGTTTGCCTTCCAGACGGTCGATGGGAATGGCGAAACCGACGATGGCCTTGAGCATGCCGTCGATGTAATCGGCGGGGGCATCGGCCACTGACCATGGTTGGGCGCGGCCAGCTTCATGACGGTCGGTGAGGGTGCTGACGATGTCGAGCAGCCGCCCGCCATCGCTAAAGGTTTCGGCTCGGCCATAGGCGTGTACGGCGACGTAGTTCCAGGTTGGCACGACTTTGCCGTGTTCGGCCTTGCTCGGGTAGAAGCCGGGGCTGACGTAGGCGTCGGCACCGGCAAAAATCAGCAGGGCTTCGGCACCGTCGCGCAGGTCTTTCCACTGTGGATTGGCTTTGGCCAGATGCCCGTACAACGTGCCGTTCAAGCCTTGTTCGCAATGCAGCAGCACCGGCACATGACTGGCTTGCAGGCCGCTTTCGCCGTGGGTCACCAATATGGCGAGACGGGTGGCGAGGATCAGTTCATGCAGTTGGGACAACTCGTCGATGGCAAAAGCGCGCGGCGTATACATGGAGATATTATCCTTGGCGAATGCCTTCATCCTAGGCAGGCTATTGGTCTGTTGTAAGAGCCATTAATGACCAATTTCATAGGTCCATTGTCATGACGGATGCGCCGCTTTCCCTGTCGTTCAACCCGGCCGGTATCGAACTCGACCGTCGCCAGGGGTTGAGTCGACAGCTCTATCAGGCCTTGCGCCTGCGCGTCCTCGACGGACGATTGGCCAGTGGAACGCGTCTGCCGGCCAGTCGTGACCTGGCCGCAGCGCTGGCTATTTCCCGCAACAGCGTGGTGCGTGCCTACGATCAGTTGTACGCCGAAGGCTTCATTGAGGGGCGAGTCGGGGACGGCACTTATGTCGCGCAACTGCCTCAGGCGGCGTTGCCGGCAAAAAAACTATCCACAAAAATATCCACAGGCTTTTCAACAGGGTTATCAACAGCCTTATCCACAAATTGGCTCGAATTACCTGTGGATCCATCCAGCAAAGTTATCCACACCAATCCGTTGGCACGGGTAAAAAACAACCATTTACCCAGTCCGCCGAGCGGTCCGCCGCGGGCATTTCGGGTCGGTGTTCCGGCGTTCGATCTGTTTCCATTCGAGGTCTGGGCCAAGCTGAATGCGGCTTTCTGGCGCAAACCGGATTTGCAGCAGCTGTGCTACGGCGACCCGGCTGGCGATGCGCGCTTGCGCGGGATGATTGCTGCGTACTTGCGCAGTTCTCGTGGCATGCAGTGCACGGCTGAACAAATTGTGATCACCAGTGGTGCGCAGCAGGGGATCAGCCTTTGTGCACAGCTGTTGGTGGAGCCCGGTGATGGGGTGGCGATTGAAAATCCCGGGTATCGGGCGGCCGGTCATGCGTTCGCCGTGGCAGGTGCGAAGTTGCATGGGGTGGCGGTGGATGGCGAGGGCATCGACTGCGCTGAACTGGCACAGCTGCGTGATTGCCGTTTGACCTACGTCACCCCGTCCCATCAGTACCCCACCGGGGTGGTGATGAGCCTGGCTCGCCGTCTGGAGCTGCTGGCCTGGGCCGAGCGCACCCAGGGCTGGATCGTCGAGGATGACTACGACGGCGAGTACCGCTACAGCGGTGCGCCACTGGCGCCTCTGGCGGCACTGGATCGGCAAGGCCGGGTGCTCTATGTCGGCACGTTCGGCAAAGTGGCGTTTCCGGCGTTGCGCCTGGGTTACCTGGTGTTACCGACAGGGCTGGTGCAGGCTTTTGCTCAACGCCGTGCCGTGGACGTACGCCATTCCGAGGTCAGTACCCAGGCGGTGATGGCCGAGTTCATGGCGGCCGGGCATTTCCAGCGGCATATCCGCCGCATGCGCCGTGCGGCGTTGAGTCGCCGTAACACATTGCTCAATGGCTGGCCGGCGGAGATTCCCGGGGTCGGGCCATTACCCACCGTCGCCGCCGGGTTGCACGTGACCGTCCCCGTCGATGGCGTGGCGCGTGAACGTGAACTGATCGAGTTGGCGCAAAGCGTCGATGTCGAGATCAACGGCTTGAGCAGCTATTGGTTGCCCGATTCCACGACACCGATGGATCAGCGAGCGGGGCTGGTGCTGGGCTTCGCCGCCGTGCCCGAAAAATCGATCGAGTCTGCGCTGGAGCGATTGCGGGCGGTGTGGCGTGCTGGCTGAAACGCGGGTAAAAAAAGACCTGCGTAAACGCAGGTCTTGATGATGACGGGAATGACGCGGTTGTCAGGTACCGGACTTGATCTTGGTCCAGGCCCGGGTCCGCGCACGTTCGGCATCGCGCGGCAGCGGTTGCAGGGTGTAGAGCGTGCTCATTGCCGCTTCGGTCGGGTACAGGTTCGGGTTGTTGCGGATCGCCGGGTCGACCAGTTCCGTGGCGTCCTTGTTCGGGTTCGGGTAGCCGACGAAGTCACTGACCGGCGCAATCACCTGGGGTTGCAGCAGGTAGTTGATGAAGGTGTAGGCGTCTTCCGGATTCTTCGCGCCCTTGGGTATTGCGAGCATGTCGAACCAGATCGGCGCGCCTTCCTTCGGCAAGCGCATGTCGACGATCACACCGTTCTTGGCTTCCTTGGCGCGGTTGGCGGCTTGCGAGAAGCTGCCGGAATAACCGACCGCGACGCAGATGTCACCGTTGGCGATATCGGCCATGTATTTCGATGAGTGGAAGTAGGTGATGTACGGGCGGATCTTCATCAGCAGCGCTTCAGCCTTGTCGTAGTCCGCAGGCTTTTTGCTGTTGGGATCGAGGCCGAGGTGTTGCAGGGCCAGCGGCAAGATCTCCGAGGGCGAGTCGAGCAGGGCGACGCCGCACTGCTTGAGCTTGCTGATGTTCTCTTCCTTGAAGATCAGGTCCCAGCTGTCCACTGGTGCGTTGTCGCCGAGCACGGCCTTGACCTTGTCCGGGTTGAAGCCGATCAGGATGGTCCCGTACATGTACGGCACGGCGAATTTGTTGCTCGGGTCGTTGGCTTCGATCAGCTTCATCAGCTTGGGATCGAGGTGGTTCCAGTTCGGCAACTTGCTGCGGTCCAGTGGCTGGAACACGCCGGCTTCGATCTGCTTGGCGAGGAACACGTTGGACGGCACCACCACGTCGTAGCCGGAGTTGCCGGTCAGCAACTTGGCTTCCAGTGCTTCGTTGGTGTCGAAAATGTCGTAGACCAGCTTGGTCTGGCTGTTCTGGGCCTTGAAGTCTTCCAGAGCCTTGGGGGTGATGTAGTCGAACCAGTTGTAGACGCGCAACGTTCGTTCTTCAGCATGGGCAACGCCACTGAGCACCAGGGCGCCCAGGGCTGGAACGATCAAACGCTTGAGTCTTGTCATTGTTCTAATCCTCATTGAGCGCTTTCGAAACCTTCGAGAACGTTCACGGCGTTGATGCCGATTTCTTCTACCGCGTAGCCGCCTTCCATCACGAACAGCGTTGGTTTGCCGAGAGCCGCAATGCGCTTGCCCATGGCCAGGTAATCCGGGCTGTCGAGTTTGAATTGCGAGATCGGATCGTCCTTGAACGTGTCGACTCCCAGGGAGACCACGACGATGTCGGCGCCGTAGCTTTCGATCTCTTTGCAGGCCTGTTCCAGCGCCGCGCTCCAGGTGTCCCAGCCTGAACCTGCGGCCAGAGGATAGTTGAAGTTGAAGCCCTCGCCGGGGCCTTCGCCCAATTCGTCTTCATAGCCGAGGAAGAACGGAAACTCGGCTTCCGGGTGGCCATGGATCGAGGTGAACAGCACGTCGCTGCGTTCGTAGAAGATCGACTGCGTGCCGTTGCCATGGTGGTAATCGACGTCGAGGATCGCGACCTTTTTGTGGCCCTGATCGAGGAAGGCTTGGGCGGCGATGGCGGCGTTGTTGAGGTAGCAATAACCCCCCATCAAATCGCTGGCGGCGTGGTGTCCCGGTGGGCGGCACAGGGCGAAGGCCGAACGGGCGCCGCGCTGGAGTTCCGCCTGGGCGGTGAGGGCGACTTGCGCTGCGCTATACGCCGCCTGCCAGGTACCGGCGGTGATCGGGGCACCGCCATCGAAGCTGTAGTAACCGAGTTCGCCATGCAGGCTGGCGGGTTTGATCCGGCGCAGGGTACGGGCTGGCCAGGTGTAAGGCAGCAAGTCACCGTCGGTGTTGAACTCGGTCCAGCGTGCCCAGGCGCCCTTGAAGAAGTCGAGGTAGTCGCGGCTGTGAATGCGTTCGATCGGTCCGAGGCCGAAATCCTTCGGCGCTTCGACAGGGCCGAGATTTTGATTTTGCACCCGTGCCAGCACGTGGTCGGCACGCGAAGGCATTTCGAAGCAGGGCTTGAGTTGTCCGTCTATCAATTCACAACGGCCGTGGTGCAGGTGGTGATCGTTCGAGTAGATCGTCAGCATTTTGTTGTTCTCCGCAGGCTGATTCGGTTGAACACAGTCTTGCGGCACGGACGATTTCGGAGAACGGCAGGAAAGGCCAAAAGGGGATCGATATGGCCAAAACATTTGACCGAAATTCGCCCCTTGCTCATGGCTGAGTTCCGGGTGAGTGCATGAAATGCTAAACCTGTGGGAGCGGGCTTGCCCGCGAAAGCGGTGTTTCAGCCAATGGAGATGTATCGGTTGTACCGGCCTCTTCGCGGGCAAGCCCGCTCCCACAGGGTTATCCGTGTGGCCGAAACTGGCTGGGCGCCACACCACTCCAGCGCACGAACGCATGGCGAAAACTCGCGGTCTCGCTGAAGCCCAGCGCCTCGGCAATCTGGTAGATCGGCAATTGATCCTCACACAGCATTTGCTTGGCCTGCTCGAAGCGCAGTTCGTCGAGCAACTCCTGATAGCTGCAGCCCATGTCCTTGAGATGCCGACGCAAGGTCCGCGCCGAGCAATTCATCTGCTCGGCCAGGCCCTCCAGCCCCGGCGCCGCATTCAATTGCGCGCTGAGCAATTGGCGGATCCGCCCGAGCCATGCCTGACGCCCGGTGAACTCGATGTTCTGTTTGCGGCAGCGCTCGGCCATGGCTTGATGGGTGATGACATCGGCCAGCGGCAACGGCTGGTCGAGCCAGCGCTTGTCGAAGGCGAAGGCATTGTTGCGCGCGCCGAAATCCAGCGGACAGTTGAAGTGTTCGGCGTAGCTCGGCTCGTAGTCGGGCGCGGCATGTTCGAAGCGTGCGCCGAGCAAGGGCAGGGGATGGCCAAGCAGGTCGTCGCAGGTGACTTTCAGCGATACGAGGCAGAACTCGGCGTTGAACACTGCCATGGCCGGGCTCTCGCGATAATCGGCGGCGGCGAACCAGATGCGCTCGCCGTCGTCCTCCAGGCTCAGCTCGAAAAGTGTTCCCAGCAGCGCCGGATAGCGTATCGCCAGCCGCAATGCGTCACCGAAGGTGGCACTGGTGAGCAGGGCGTAACCGAGCATGCCGTAGCAGGAAACGTGCATCCGCCGACCCAGTTCCAGGCCGATGTCGCGCTTGAGGGCAACGGCGTTGGCACAGACCTGCATTTCTTGATTGGTGGTGATGCGCGTGTCGGCCCGGTTCAGATCCGCCGCACTGATGCCGCTGCCGGCCAGTAGCGCTTCGCTGGACAAGCCTTGTGCCTTGAAGGCATCGAGCACCAGGGAGACGGCATTGAGGGTGGTGAGGTGGGAGTGGAGCATGAGGACTTCCAGCCTTGGGATGCTGGAATGCGGAGCAAGTTGTGTGCCGACAACCCCTGTGGGAGCGGGCTTGCTCGCGAAAGCGGTCGGCCTGTCACATCAATGCTGGATGTGCCGTCGTCTTCGCGAGCAAGCCCGCTCCCACAGGTTTTGTGTTTTGTCAGCTCAGTTCGCCGCAAAGGTCGAGTTCGACAAGCCGACGGACTTCGTCCGTTTCAAGCCCCGCCCCCAACAACCCATGCAACTTGCCGAACGCCGCCTCACGGGTCATGCCGCCACCGGACAGCACACCGACACCGCGCAAGCGACTGCCGGCCTCATAGACGTCCAGTTCAACCCCGCCTTCGTGGCATTGCGTCACAGCGACCACTACCACGCCGTTATCCCGAGCACGGCCGAGGCTGGCGAGGAACTCCGGGTTGTCGCTCGGCCCGGTGCCGCTGCCGTAGCACTCCAGCACCAGGCCTTGAATGCCGCTGTCGAGCAGGCCATCGAGGATCTCGGCAGCGATGCCAGGGAACAGCGGCAACACCGCAACCTTCGCCAGTTGTTTTGCCTGGTTGTAGTTCAACGCTGTTGGCAGCGAAGAGGCTTTCACACCACCGCCCTGTCGCTCCAGGCGCTTGAACGGATGACGGCCAAAACTGCGAACCTTGGCGCACCGGGTCGGGTCCAGCAGTTCGCCGTGGAAGTACAGATGCACACCCGGCGCGAGGCCCTGACCCAGTGCAACCAGCGCGCCGCCGAGGTTCTCCCAGGCGTCGCTATCGGTGACACCGGCCGGCAGCATGGAACCGGTAAAACACACGCGGGCATGCAGGCCGAGCAACTGGAAGTTCATGGCGGCGGCACTATAGGCCAGCGTGTCGGTGCCATGCAGGATCAGCACGCTGTCGCAGCCCTGAACATCCACCGCATCGACCACCGCTTCACGCAACTGCTGCCAGTACGCCGGGGTCATGTTGGCGCTGTCGATCAGCGGCGACATCTCGCGAAAACGCCACTGCGGCACGACAAGTTCGGGCTGGCTGTGCAGGCATTCGCGCATCCGCGCTTCAAAACCGGACGCCGGCGCAAGGCCGTTGGCGCTGGCTTGCATGCCAATGGTACCGCCGGTGTAGAGCACCATGACGTGCTGGGCGGCAGGGTAGGTCGACGAATTCATGGAGGTGCTCCGAGAACGGTGAGTTCCTGTGGGAGCGAGCTTGCTCGCGAAAGCGGTGTATCAGTCGACATCAATTTCGAATGTCAGTCCGCATTCGCGAGCAGGCTCGCTCCCACAAGGGATTGTGCACTTTAACCGATCAGCGTTGCGCTGCGGTCACGCCTTGCGGCTCAGCCTGATTCTGAGCGGCGGCCGGCGGGTTGGCCGGCCATGCCTGGCGATCCAGATCCAGGTCCGGGAACTTCGCGGAGTCGAACACCGGCGTCTTGATGCCAGCGGCGCGCTGGTCATCGTAGTCACGCAGGATGCGCATGCCGACCTTGAACAGCAGGAACAGCGCGATCAGGTTGACGAACGCCAGCATGGTCATGGTGATGTCGGCGAAGGCAAATACGGTACCGAGGTTTTCGATGGCGCCCCAGAAGATCAGCACCAGTACCAGCGCGCGATAGCCCATTAGCGCCTTGCGGTTTTCACCGATCAGAAAGCGCAGGTTGTTCTCGCCCAGGTAGTAGTTGTAGAGGATCGAGGTGAATACGAACAACGCCAGGGCCACGGAGATGAACATCCGACCCCAGTCACCAACCACGGCGGCCAGCGAGTTCTGGGTCAGGGCAATGCCGTCGCCTTCGAAGCCCGGGGTGTAGAAACCCGAAAGCAGGATCAGCAGCGCGGTGCAGGTGCAGATCACGAAGGTGTCGAGGAACACGCTGAACGCTTGAACCACGCCTTGCGCCACCGGGTGCTCGACCGCCGCCACAGCCGCCACGTTCGGCGCGCTGCCCAGGCCTGCTTCGTTGGCGAACACACCACGTTTCACACCCATGACGATGGCGCTGCCGATCAGGCCGCCGAAGGCCTGGTCCAGACCGAAGGCGCTCTTGACGATAGTGATCAGCATGCCCGGTACCTGGTCGAACTGCAGCACGATCACGTAGATGGTCACGCCGATATACACCAGGGTTTTCACCGGCACCAACAGGTCGGCAACCTTGGCGATACGCTTGATCCCGCCGATGAACACCAGACCCAGCAGCACGGCCAGACCGATGCCGGTGTAAGTGGTATCGAGGCCGAACGCGTTGTTCAGCGAATGGGTCACGGCGTGTGCTTGCAGGCCGTTGAAGGCGAAGCCGAACGTCACCAGCAACAGGAACGCCATGAGCATGCCCAGCCAGCGCTTCTGCAGACCGTGCTGGATGTAGTAGGACGGGCCGCCCCGGAAGGTGCCGTCGGAGTCAGTGCGCTTGTACAGCTGACCGAGGGAACATTCGAAGAAGCTGCTGGACATGCCGACCAGTGCGGTCACCCACATCCAGAACACCGCGCCAGGCCCGCCGAGTGTCACGGCAATGCCGACACCGGCAATGTTGCCCGCACCGACGCGGCCGGCGAGGCTGAGCATCAGGGCCTGGAATGAACTGAGTTGCCCGGCGCTGCTTTTGAGGCTGTCGCGGAACACCGCGAACATGTGGAAGAAGTGACGCAATTGAACGAAACGCGAGCGGATCGTGAAGTAGCTACCGAGCCCGACAATGAGCACGATCAGTACTTTCCCTGAGAGGAAGTCGTTAATGACTTCGAGCATGGATTATTCCTCGCTGTTTTTTGTGTTGGCAAATGCTTGCCGGGCAGACACATCGAGTTACACCGGTGGGCGCACGGCACAACGGTCGGTTCGAAGTTCGTCCCGGTTTCATATCGCGGGTTTGTTATTAGTTCGGGTTTCGCATGGGTTGTGGTCTCGCTACCGACGACCGCTCACGCGAAGAGGGGCGGCACTATACCGATGACAGTGCCGTCCGTCTGCACGGTTGTGGTGCATGCGGTGAAACGAAGCCCTTGAAACACCTGACATTTTTGCTGTCAGGCTATGTGGGAGCTGCTCTGGGTGGGAGCGGGCCTGCTCGCGAAAGCGGTGTATCAGACACATCATTGTTGAATGTGCCGCCGCCTTCGCGAGCAAGCCCGCTCCCACATTGGTCAGTCCCCAGACATACGGTTTTCACTGGCAAACAGTTAAAAAAAAGGGCCTGGAGAATGATCTCCAAGCCCTCAAAAGGTGAGAGGTGTCTAGTCCCTCGACCTGGTGAGCGGTGCTACAAGTAACGCGTCGGGTTAGGCCTTCAGGGGCACCAGACGCGGAGCAATCATGTTTTCCGGGCGCAGGATGTCGGCGAGCATGGCTTCGTCGAGCAGACCTTCTTCGCGCACCAGTTCCAGCACGCCGCGGCCGCTTTCGAGGGCGATACGGGCGATGCGGGTGGCGTTTTTGTAGCCGATGTACGGGTTCAGCGCGGTGACCAGGCCGATCGAGTGCTCGACCAGTTCACGGCAGCGTGCTTCGTTGGCGGTGATGCCGACGATGCAGTGCTCGCGCAGCATGTCCATGGCGCGTTGCAGCAGGCGGATCGAATCGAGGATCTTGAAGGCGATCAGCGGTTCCATCACGTTCAGTTGCAGCTGGCCGCCTTCGGCCGCCATGGTCAGCGCCAGATCGTTACCGATGACCTGGAAGGCCACCTGGTTAACGGCTTCCGGAATAACCGGGTTGACCTTACCGGGCATGATCGAGCTGCCTGGCTGACGCGCTGGCAGGTTGATTTCGTTGATGCCGGTGCGTGGGCCGCTGGACAGCAGGCGCAGGTCGTTGCAGATCTTCGACAGCTTGACCGCAGTACGCTTGAGCATGCCGGAGAACAGCACGAAGGCGCCCATGTCGGAGGTGGCTTCGATCAGGTCGGCGGCCGGAACCAGCGGCTGACCGCTGATCAGGGCCAAGCGCTGTACAGCCAAGGCCTGATAGCGCGGGTCGGCGTTGATGCCGGTGCCGATCGCGGTGCCGCCCAGGTTCACTTCAGTCAGCAGTTCCGGGGCCAGTGTCTTCAGACGGGCCAGGTCTTCGCCCATGGTGGTGGCGAAAGCACGGAACTCTTGACCCAGGGTCATCGGTACGGCGTCTTGCAGTTGGGTACGACCCATCTTCAGGACGTGGTTGAATTCTTCACCCTTGGCCGCGAACGCCTGAATCAGGCTGTCGAGGCTGGCGAGCAGGGCGTCGTGACCGAGCAACAGACCCAGACGGATCGCCGTCGGGTAGGCGTCGTTGGTCGACTGCGCCATGTTCACGTCGTCGTTCGGGTGCAGGTACTGGTATTCGCCTTTCTGGTGACCCATGGCCTCCAGCGCGATGTTGGCGATCACTTCGTTGGCATTCATGTTGGTCGAAGTGCCAGCGCCGCCTTGAATCATGTCCACCACGAACTCTTCGTGGAAGTCGCCGCGGATCAGACGTGCACAGGCTTCGCTGATGGCAGCGTGCTTGGCTTCGCTCAGGTGACCCAGCTCACGGTTGGCGTCAGCAGCGGCCTGTTTGACCATGGCCAGACCGACAACCAGTTTCGGGTAGTGCGAAATCGGAACGCCCGAAAGGCGGAAGTTATTCACCGCTCGCAGGGTCTGGATACCGTAATACGCTTGAGCCGGTACTTCGAGGGCGCCAAGCAGGTCATTTTCTGTGCGGAATGATGCAGCGGAGGACATGATAGAAATCATCTCAATATGGACCCGGGCTGTGCCGGAACGCTGTGAATGCTAGGCTTGTGCAGGATTTTGGGCCAATGCTGTTAAACACTAGCCTATGCACATTCGGCATAATGCCCGTGTGACGCCGGCTTGACGGCGAGCGTGTGACCTAAATTGGTGCGTGTCCGGGAGGACGTGATGAATCTGGAAAGCAAATGGCTGGAGGACTTTAGTGCCCTGGCTGCCACCCGCAGCTTCTCCCAGGCAGCCGAACGGCGCTTCGTGACGCAACCGGCGTTCAGCCGGCGAATCCGCAGCCTGGAGGCGGCGCTGGGGCTGACCTTGGTCAATCGCTCGCGCACGCCGATCGAACTGACGGCGGCGGGACAATTGTTTCTGGTCACGGCACGCACCGTGGTCGAGCAACTCGGCGAAGTATTGCGCCATCTGCATCATCTGGAAGGCGGGCAGGGCGAAGTGATGCAGGTGGCGGCCGCACACTCGTTGGCGCTCGGTTTCTTTCCGCGGTGGATTGCGCAGTTGCGCAACGAAGGCTTGAACATCGCCACGCGACTGGTGGCGACGAACGTCGGCGACGCGGTGCATGCCTTGCGCGAAGGCGGTTGCGATCTGATGCTGGCCTTCTATGATCCGGACGCGGCAATGCAAATGGACCCGGAAATCTTCCCCTCCCTGCACCTTGGCCACACCGAAATGCTGCCGGTTTGCGCGGCGGACGCCGACGGCAAACCGCTGTTCGATCTGGAGGGCGAGGCCAGCGTACCGCTGCTGGCTTATAGTGCCGGGGCATTTCTCGGCCGTTCGGTGAACATGCTGCTGCGCCAACGGGCGCTGCGCTTCACCACGATCTACGAAACCGCCATGGCCGACAGCCTGAAAAGCATGGCCCTGGAAGGCCTGGGCATTGCCTGGGTGCCGCAGCTCAGCGTGCGAGCAGAACTGGCGCGCGGTGAACTGGTGGTCTGCGGCGGCCCGCAATGGCATGTGCCGCTGGAAATTCGCCTGTATCGCTGTGCGTTGGTACGCAAGGCCAACGTGCGGTTGCTCTGGCGCAAACTCGAAGGTGGCGCGGCGCAGGGCACGACCGGTTCCTGAATACCATGAAACCCCAATGTGGGAGCGGGCTTGCTCGCGAAGAGGCTGGTACATTCAACATCGATGTTGATTGAACCACCGCTTTCGCGAGCAAGCCCGCTCCCACAGGAAATTCGAGGTGTATTCCATTGACCTTCAAGTCAATAAAATCGGGGCTTTGCGGCAGATGACAGATGGTCGCAACGGGGGCTGTTTATTGGCTTCATTGAGGTATACTGCGCGGCCTTCGGCCGGTTACGACTGGCCATAATTCGTACAATCAAGCCACGCATCCTGCGTGGCTTGTTGTTTTTTGATGCGCCTGCGGGCGCCCAGAGAGAAGAGGCACGACGATGAGTGCACTGGTTGGCGTGATCATGGGCTCCAAGTCCGATTGGTCCACCCTTAGCCACACCGCCGATATGCTGGAAAAGCTCGGCATCCCTTACGAGGTGAAAGTGGTTTCTGCCCACCGCACCCCGGACCTGCTGTTCCAGTACGCCGAAGAGGCCGAAGCACGGGGCATCGAGGTGATCATCGCCGGTGCCGGTGGCGCGGCCCACTTGCCAGGCATGTGTGCAGCCAAGACCCACTTGCCAGTGCTGGGCGTACCCGTTCAGTCCGCAATGCTTTCGGGCGTTGATTCGCTGCTCTCCATTGTGCAGATGCCAGCAGGCATTCCGGTTGCCACCCTGGCTATCGGCAAGGCCGGTGCGATCAACGCAGCGCTGCTGTCGGCGAGTATCCTTGGCGCCAAGCACCCGCAGTTCCATGCGGTGCTGAAAACCTTCCGTGCTGAGCAGACAGACAGCGTCCTGGAAAATCCAGACCCACGCATCGCCTGAGGTTGTTGACGATGAAGATCGGTGTAATCGGTGGCGGCCAGTTGGGTCGCATGTTGGCGTTGGCGGGCACTCCGCTGGGCATGAACTTCGCTTTCCTGGACCCGGCGCCGGATGCTTGCGCAGCCGCGTTGGGCGAACACCTGCGAGCCGACTACGGCGATCAGGATCACCTGCGCCAGCTGGCCGATGAAGTCGATCTGGTGACTTTCGAGTTCGAAAGCGTTCCGGCGGAAACCGTCGCGTTCCTCTCGCAATTCGTCCCGGTCTACCCGAGCGCCGAAGCCTTGCGCATCGCCCGCGACCGCTGGTTCGAGAAGAGCATGTTCAAGGACCTGGGGATTCCTACCCCGGCGTTCGCCGACATCCAGTCCCAGGCCGACCTGGACGCCGCTGTGGCCTCCATCGGCCTGCCGGCGGTGCTCAAGACCCGTACCCTGGGTTACGACGGCAAGGGTCAGAAGGTCCTGCGCACCCCTGAAGATGTGGTCGGCACCTTCGCCGAGCTGGGCAGCGTGGCCTGCCTGCTGGAAGGCTTCGTGCCGTTCACCGGTGAAGTCTCCTTGATCGCCGTGCGTGCCCGCGACGGTGAAACCCGCTTCTACCCGCTGGTACACAACACCCACGAAAGCGGCATCCTCAAGCTGTCCGTGGCCAGCACCGATCACCCGTTGCAAGCCCTGGCCGAAGACTACTCCAGCCGTGTGCTCAAGCAGCTGGATTACGTCGGCGTGATGGCGTTCGAGTTCTTCGAAGTCGACGGTGGTCTCAAGGCCAACGAAATCGCCCCGCGCGTGCACAATTCCGGGCACTGGACCACCGAAGGCGCCGAGTGCAGCCAGTTCGAAAACCACTTGCGGGCCGTTGCCGGTCTGCCGTTGGGTTCGACGGCCAAAGTCGGCGAAAGCGCGATGCTCAACTTCATCGGCAAAGTGCCAGAGACCGAGAAAGTCCTGACCATCGCCGACTGCCATCTGCATCACTATGGCAAGGCGTTCAAGGTCGGCCGCAAGGTCGGGCACGCCAACCTGCGTTGTGCAGACCGCGAGACGCTGGCTGCGCAGATCCTCAAGGTCGAAGCGCTCATCGCCGAATAGTTTCATGTGGCAGCGGCGGAACCATTCAGGGGCCGCCGTTCTCTCATGGCAGGATGCCAAAGTCTGGCTAGGCTATAGCCAATTAATCAGAGGGAAATGCCATGGGAATTATCGGAACCATCTTTATCGGCTTGATCGTCGGTCTGCTGGCTCGGTTCCTGAAACCGGGCGATGACAGCATGGGCTGGATCATGACGATCCTGCTCGGTATCGGCGGTTCGCTGGCGGCCACCTATGGCGGCCAAGCCCTGGGTATCTATCAGGCTGGCCAAGGTGCAGGCTTCATTGGGGCGCTGGTGGGCGCCGTTGTGTTGCTGGTGGTCTACGGGCTGATCAAAAAGAACTGATCCAGACGATAAAGCCCTCTCCGCCAAGCCGGTCGGGAGGGCTAGAATGTTCGGCGTTTCCTGTTCTTCCCTTTGCCGAGCACCTTCATGCGCCGTCTTTTACTGACTCTTGTTTTACTGGGTACGGGCCTTGCCCATGCCGGCGAACTGCCGGAGACCGACTGGCTCGAATTGATGCCCAAGTCGGACCAGAAGGCCCTCGAGGCCATGCCCGAAATCGACCACAATTCCCCTGAAGCCAATGGTACCTTCACCGACAAGGGCGGGATGAAGCAGGCCAAAGGCTTGCCGGCAGTGATGTACTCGACCAAGACCGTTGCTTCGATGAACGACAAGAGCATCCGCATTGGTGGTTATCCGGTGCCTCTGGAGTCCGACGCCCAAGGCCGCAGTACGTTGTTCTTCCTGGTGCCGTACCCGGGTGCCTGCATTCATGTGCCGCCACCGCCACCCAATCAACTGGTGCTGGTGCGTTATCCCAAGGGCTTGAAGCTGGATGATATCTACACGCCGCTGTGGGTGACCGGTACGCTGAAGATCGAGAAGGTCAGCAATGACCTGGCGGATGCGGCTTATGCGCTGGATGCGGCGAAGGTGAGG
Source organism: Pseudomonas sp. QLc11A (assembly GCF_052112305.1). Lineage (NCBI taxonomy): Bacteria > Pseudomonadati > Pseudomonadota > Gammaproteobacteria > Pseudomonadales > Pseudomonadaceae > Pseudomonas > Pseudomonas sp. QLc11A. Next base: position 88,761 of record NZ_JAVAJJ010000006.1, on the reverse strand, counting down.
GTGGTGCAGGAGTCGGATCTGTAATCGGGTGAAGCAAAAAGATCGCAGCCTGCGGCAGCTCCTACAGAGGCTGCGATCTTTTGATCTTAAAGCGGTTTGCTACCGATGCTGACACCCAAGGTGTGGCTAGCACCTGCTGCGAGCGTCACCACATCGCCCATCACGTTCGCCGTCTCGATGCACAGCATGCGCTGCCAGCCGTCGTCGGCCATGTCGCTGAACGCAGCGGCGCGGTCGATCCACGGGTTCCAGATCACTGCCGTGCGCGATCCGCTGCTGGTCAGTACGATGCGCCGTTCCCAGGCTGGATCGACGATGCTCAACTGTGGCGGGGCGTCGAGGTAGATGCGGTCGGTCTCGCCGGTAAAATGCAGATCACCGGTCTGGGTGACGGTTTTCCAGTTATCCAGGGTTTCGATGTAGTTGAGGCCGTCCACACCTTCGACGCGCACATCACGCACATCGCTGACGGCAAAGTAGCTGTGCAGCGCCTGGCTGATGCTGACGGTATCAGTGCCCCGGTTGTGGCTGGTCAGCTGGATGTGCAATTGCTCATCGAGGCGAATGGTCATGGTCAAATCCACCTGGTGCGGCCAGCCAGGAAAGCCGCCTTCGGGGTAGGGCAGCAGGAATTCGACCTTCAGGCTTTCGCCTTCGGCTTCGATGCCACCCAGTTCCCAATCCATCGCTCGCACGAAGCCGTGAGCCGATGGCGCTTCATTACTGATGCGCATCGCCTGCACGCTTTGCGGGTTGCGCGCAAAGTTACCGAACCACGGCCAGCACACCGGTATGCCGGCGCGGATGCTCTTGCCGGTCTTGAATACGGCCTCGTCGTTGAGCCAGATCAGCGGCGGCTGGCCGGCCAGCTGATAGCTGAGGATGTGCGCACCTTGCTGGGCCACCAGTAATTCGGCCTGACCGTGGCGGATGCGCCAGCAGTTCAGTTCATCCAGTTTTACGGCTTCAACATTGGGCGTGCTCATGGGACAGCTCTCGATCAGTAACGTGGACGACTATCGACCGCAAAACGGCTACCAGGTTTAGAAACTCTTTATCGAGCCCTGGGCGGAACCGAGCGGGTACGACCGCTGCCGTCGATGGCAACGAACACAAACACCGCTTCGGTTACTTTACGCCACTCGCTGGACAGTGGATCGTCGCTCCAGACCTCGACCATCATCTTGATCGAGCTGCGGCCGATTTCCAGGGCCTGGGTATAAAAGGAAAGCTGAGCGCCCACCGCCACCGGAACCAGAAATGCCATGCGGTCGATTGCAACGGTGGCAACGCGCCCGCCAGCGACCTTGCTGGCCATCGCAGTGCCTGCCAAATCCATCTGCGCCACCAGCCAGCCGCCGAAAATGTCGCCAAAGCCGTTGGTTTCGCGAGGGAGCGCGGTGATTTGCAGGGCCAGGTCGCCTTGCGGGATCGGATCTTCTTGTTCGAGCTCTATCATGCCGGGGGTGCCTCTGACCCGTGACTCTTCGTTGGTATTGCTGGTGGTAGCCGTCTTCGGGAAAAACGATTCAGCACCGAACATACTGCGTTCGTCACGTTTTCCATAAGGCGCCTAAAGGGAAACTCTGCGAAATCGCCTATGAACCTGACAGGCGTTTTCGCACAGCAACCCTCAAAAACCGGAGCAAGGCTACGAGTATATCGGTCGGTAGACTCCGCGACGACCGTCCGGTTCTCATTTTGACCGTCAAAAACGCACCTCTATGTGCTTTTTCGAACAATTTGCTATCGTGCCGGACCTGCCCAGACCTCAACCAGCGTTGTTGAGGTTGCAGATCCGACTATAAGAGAAGCCCTTGCCATGACCACAGCGCCCTCGAGCATCGCGCAGCCAGAACAACCCGCACGTCCGCTGACCCGCAACGACTACAAGACTCTATCGCTGTCTGCCCTGGGCGGTGCGCTGGAGTTCTACGACTTCATCATCTTCGTGTTCTTCGCCACGGTGGTGGGCAAGCTGTTCTTCCCGGTGGACATGCCAGAGTGGCTACGCCTGATGCAGACCTTCGGCATCTTCGCCGCCGGCTACCTGGCACGGCCGCTGGGCGGCATCGTGATGGCGCATTTCGGCGACCTGCTGGGCCGCAAGAAAATGTTCACCCTGAGCATTTTCATGATGGCCGTGCCGACCCTGATCATGGGGTTGTTGCCGACCTATGCGCAGATCGGCATGTGGGCACCGATCCTGTTGCTGCTGATGCGGGTGATCCAGGGTGCGGCCATTGGCGGTGAGGTGCCGGGGGCGTGGGTCTTCGTTTCCGAACACGTGCCGCAGCGTCATATCGGCTACGCCTGTGGCACCCTGACCAGCGGTCTGACGGCGGGCATCCTGCTCGGCTCGCTGGTCGCCACGGCGATCAACAGCCTCTATACCCCGGTGGAAGTGTCGGATTACGCCTGGCGGATCCCGTTCCTGCTGGGCGGCGTGTTCGGACTGTTCTCGGTGTACCTGCGTCGCTGGCTGCACGAAACCCCGGTGTTCGCCGAGCTGCAACAGCGCAAGGCCCTGGCCGAAGAGGTGCCGCTGCGCGCGGTGCTGCGTGACCATCGTGGCGCCATCGCCATTTCAATGCTGCTCACCTGGCTGCTGTCTGCCGCCATCGTGGTGTTGATCCTGATGACCCCGACTGTGTTGCAGACGGTCTATCACTTCTCGCCAACCACGTCCTTGCAGGCGAACAGCCTGGCGATCGTCTTCCTGAGCTTTGGCTGCATCATCGCCGGCGCGCTGGCGGATCGCTTCGGCGCAGGGCGAGTCTTCGTCCTGGGCTGCGCTGCGTTGCTGGCCAGCTCCTGGACCTTCTATCACAGCCTGGCCGACCATCCGGACTGGCTGTTCCCGCTGTATGCGCTGACCGGTCTGCTGGTCGGCACCATCGGCGCGGTGCCCTACGTGATGGTCAAGGCTTTCCCGCCGGTAGTGCGTTTCAGCGGCTTGTCGTTCTCCTACAACGTGGCCTACGCCATTTTCGGTGGCCTGACGCCGATGATCGTCAGCCTGCTGCTCAAGGAAAGCCCGATGGGGCCTGCTTATTATGTGGCGGTGCTGTGTGGGGTCGGGATTGCGGTGGGGGCATATCTCTGGAAAAAAGGGCGCTAAGCGACCTTTCTCAGCGACTGCACTGACGCCTTCGCGAGCAAGCCCGCTCCCACATTCGATCGCATTTCTCCTGGAGGAGCGCGGTCAACTGTGGGAGCGGGCTTGTTCGCGAAGGCAGGCGACGCGAATCATCCTGCAAAAAATCCAAATACTGGCCTTTCATCCAATTGTCATATTTCAGCCATAGAGTGTTCACACGGCCTGCTGATACTTGGCCCCGACTTAACACACCCTATCTGCTAGGAGTAAGGCATGAAACTGAAGCGTTTGATGGCGGCAATGACTTTTGTCGCTGCTGGCGTTGCGACTGCCAACGCGGTTGCCGCTGTTGACCCTGCTATCCCGAGCTACACCAAGACCACTGGTGTGTCGGGCAACCTGTCCAGCGTCGGCTCCGATACCCTGGCCAACCTCATGACCCTCTGGGCTGAGAACTACAAGAAAGAATACCCGAACGTAAACATCCAGATTCAGGCCGCCGGTTCTTCTACCGCACCACCTGCGCTGACAGAAGGCACCGCTAACCTGGGCCCGATGAGCCGCAAGATGAAGGACAACGAACTGCAAGCCTTCGAAACCAAGTATGGCTACAAGCCGACCGCAATTCCGGTTGCCGTGGACGCCTTGGCCGTATTCGTGCACAAGGACAACCCTATCAAGGGTCTGACCATGGCTCAGGTCGACGCGATTTTCTCCTCGACTCGTCTGTGCGGCGCCAAGACCGATGTCAAAACCTGGGGTGACCTGGGCGTGACCGGTGACCTGGCCAACAAGCCAGTTCAACTGTTTGGTCGTAACTCGGTATCCGGTACCTACGGCTACTTCAAGGAAGAAGCCCTGTGCAAAGGCGACTTCAAGCCAAACGTCAACGAACAGCCAGGTTCGGCTTCGGTTGTGCAGTCGATCAGCAGCTCGCTGAACGGCGTCGGCTACTCGGGCATCGGGTACAAGACTGCCAGCGTGAAAACCGTTGCCCTGGCCAAGAAAGATGGCGGTGAATTCATCGAAGACACCGAAGAAAACGCCCTGAACGGCAAGTACCCGCTGTCGCGTTTCCTCTACGTTTACGTCAACAAAGCTCCAAACAAGCCTCTGGCTCCGCTGGAAGCCGAGTTCGTGAAACTGGTTCTGTCGAAACAGGGCCAGGAAGTTGTAGTGAAAGACGGCTACATCCCACTGCCAGCCAAGGTTGCTGCAAAAGCTCTGGCTGACCTGGGTCTCGCGGAAGGCGGCGCTGAAGTCGCAAAAAAGTAACAAATTGAGTCCGGGGTGACCCCCTCGGACTCACATGGGGGCGGCAGGAGTCACCCCCATACACCTCTAATTCTCTATCCACTGCTGGTTACCGCCAGCGGCGGATTTGTTGCGTCACTGCATTGTCATCTTTCTGTCATACAGGATCGCTAGGGTGTGCGCATGAATGATCTGGCCAATTCCAACATGACTACTAATCCCCCCAAGCGAATTGACTTCAATACGCCTGAGCTACAACGCAAGCGTCGCATCCGCGCGCTCAAGGATCGCTTCACCCGCTGGTACGTCCTTATCGGCGGCCTGGCGGTGCTGGCAGCCATCACACTGATCTTCTTCTTCCTTGCCTACATTGTCGCGCCCCTGTTCCAGGGTGCCAGCCTGACCGCCAAGGACGCTATTACGCCAGCCTGGATGCAAGACGCCGGCAAGCCGCTGATGATCTCCCTGGAAGAGCAGAACCAGGTGGCGATGCGGGTTTCCGACAAGGGCCAGGCATTGTTCTTCGACATCGACAGTGGCGCCGAACTCAAGCGCGTCGATTTGCCGGTTCCGGCCGGCACCACTGTGACCTCCATCGGTGAAGACCAGCCAGGCCACCCGCTGGTGGCGGTGGGTTTGTCCAACGGTCAGGCACTGGTGTTCCGTCACACCTATAAGGTCAGCTACCCGGAAGGCAAAAAGACCATTACCCCGGCCGTCGAGTACCCGTATGGCGAAGCGCCAATCTCGGTGAACGAAGCCGGCGGTGCGCTGGAGCACGTCAGCCTCAACGCCAACGATTCGACCCTGATGCTGGTGGGCTCCACCGGTTCGCAACTCAATGTTCTGTCGCTGACCAGCGAAGAGAACATGATGACCGGCGAAGTCACCAACGAGCAGAAGCGCATCGACCTGCCGCAGATGACCGAGCCGGTGAAGAGCATCTTCGTCGACCCGCGTCAGCAGTGGCTGTACGTGATCAACGGGCGTGCCCAGGCTGACGTGTTCAGCTTGCGCGACAAGAGCCTCAACGGTCGCTACAAACTGCTTGAAGACGGTGAAGCGCAAGTCACCGCCAGCACCCAGCTGGTGGGCGGCATCTCGCTGATCATCGGCGATTCCAAGGGTGGCCTGGCCCAGTGGTTCATGGCCCGCGATCCCGATGGCGAACAACGCCTGAAGCAGATCCGCACCTTCCAGATGGGCACTACGCCGATCGTTGAAATCACCGCCGAAGAGCGCCGCAAGGGCTTCGTTGCCCTGGACGCTTCCGGCAAGCTTGGCGTGTTCCACAGTACTGCCCACCGCACCTTGCTGGTGGAACCCGTCGCTGAGGGCCAGGGCGTTTTCGGTCTGTCGCCTCGCGCCAACCGCGTAATCGTTGAAGCCGGCGGCAAGCTGCATCCGCTGCTGCTCGACAACCCGCACCCGGAAGTGTCGTGGAGCGCGTTGTGGAGCAAGGTCTGGTACGAGAACTACGACGAGCCTAAATACGTCTGGCAATCGACCGCCGCCAACACCGACTTCGAACCCAAGCTGAGCCTGTCACCGCTGACCTTCGGTACCCTGAAAGCCGCGTTTTACGCCATGTTGCTGGCCGCTCCACTGGCCGTTGCCGCTGCGATCTACACCGCGTACTTCATGGCCCCGGGCATGCGCCGCAAGGTCAAGCCGGTGATCGAATTGATGGAAGCGATGCCGACGGTGATCCTCGGTTTCTTCGCCGGCCTGTTCCTCGCGCCCTATGTGGAAGGGCACTTGCCGGGCATCTTCAGCCTGCTGATGTTGCTGCCGATCGGCATTCTGGTCGCCGGTTTCACCTTCAGCCGACTGCCTGAGTCGATCCGCCTGAAAGTCCCGGACGGTTGGGAAAGTGCGCTGCTGATTCCGGTGATCCTGTTTGTGGGCTGGCTGTCGCTGTACATGAGCCCGTTCATGGAGAACTGGTTCTTCGGCGGCGACATGCGCATGTGGATCTCCCACGACCTTGGCATCACCTACGACCAGCGCAACGCCCTGGTGGTCGGCCTGGCCATGGGCTTCGCGGTTATCCCGAACATCTACTCCATCGCTGAAGACGCCGTGTTCAGCGTGCCTCGCGGCCTGACCCTGGGCTCCCTGGCCCTCGGTGCCACGCCGTGGCAGACCATGACTCGCGTGGTGATCCTCACCGCGAGCCCGGGCATCTTCTCGGCACTGATGATCGGCATGGGCCGTGCGGTCGGTGAAACCATGATCGTGCTGATGGCCACCGGTAACACCCCGGTCATGGAAATGAACCTGTTCGAAGGCCTGCGCACGCTGGCCGCCAACGTCGCGGTGGAAATGCCGGAGTCGGAAGTCGGCGGCAGCCACTACCGCGTGCTGTTCCTCTCGGCGCTGGTGCTGCTGTTGTTCACCTTCGTCATGAACACCCTCGCAGAACTGATTCGTCAGCGTCTGCGCAAGAAATACTCGTCGCTTTAAGAAAGGTAGAAGTCTGTGAAACAGAACTCCCTGAAAGGATGGTTCAAGAGCGGCGCCCCCGGCGTCTGGATCAGCGGTGGCGCGGTGTCCATCGCGGTCATCATGACCATTGGCCTGCTGGCAGTGATTGCCGTGCGCGGCCTGGGTCACTTCTGGCCGGCGGATCTGATCCACGCTAGCTACGACGTACCGGGCCAGGGCCAGCACCTGGTGATCGGCGAAATCGTACAGAAGGAAGAAGTGCCACGTGCCCGTCTGAAGAGCGCCGGCCTGCCGGTGCCTGACGAAGGCCCTGAGTTCATGACTCGCGAGCTGATCAAGGTCGGCAACCGTGACCTGAACGGCAACGACTTTACCTGGGTCGTCGGCGAGTGGCTGACCAACCAGACGACGCCGCCGGAGTTGATGGCGATCGAGCGGCGTGAGTGGGGCAACTTCTACGGTTACCTGGTCAACGTCAAACAGGACGGCAAGGTTGTCGCTGAAGGCGAAGCCGCATGGCCTGAGTTGCAAGCCCGTGTCGATCGCGTGAACAAGCTGGCCGCACAGCTCAAGAGCCTGGAAAAAACCGACATCGGCGCGATCAACGCCGGTCTTGAGCGCGTTCGCCTGCACGGTCGCAAGCTGGAGCTGGATGGCAAGCTCGACGCCGCCGCACAAGCGGACATGGAATCGGAGCGCGCCGAACTCAATGCCCGCTATCAGGATGTTGAAGCGCGCCTGAACGATCTGCATGCGCAGTTCAACCGCGACAGCCTGACCGCCCGTGATGCGAACGGTAAGGAAATCGAAATCGGCATCGGCAAGGTGGTTCACGCCTACCAGCCGAACGCCATGAGCACGACCACCAAGATCGGCTTCTACTTCAGCAAGGTCTGGGAGTTCCTGAGCGATGACCCGCGTGAAGCGAACACCGAGGGCGGTATCTTCCCGGCCATTTTCGGCACCGTGATGATGACCCTGATCATGGCGATGATCGTGACCCCGTTCGGCGTGCTGGCGGCGGTGTACCTGCGTGAATACGCCAAGCAGAACACCCTGACCCGGGTGATCCGCATCGCGGTGAACAACCTGGCCGGTGTTCCGGCCATCGTTTACGGGGTGTTCGGCCTGGGTTTCTTCGTCTATGTGCTGGGCGGCTCGCTCGACCGTCTGTTCTTCCCGGAAGCCTTGCCGGCGCCGACCTTTGGCACGCCGGGCCTGCTCTGGGCTTCGCTGACCCTGGCGCTGCTGGCAGTGCCGGTGGTGATCGTGGCCACTGAAGAAGGTCTGGCGCGGATTCCTCGCACCGTGCGTGAAGGCTCGTTGGCCCTCGGCGCGACCAAGGCTGAAACCTTGTGGAAGATCGTATTGCCGATGGCCAGCCCGGCAATGATGACCGGCATGATCCTCGCCGTGGCTCGTGCCGCGGGTGAAGTGGCGCCGCTGATGCTGGTGGGTGTGGTGAAACTGGCGCCGTCGTTGCCGGTGGACGGTAACTACCCGTATCTGCACCTGGACCAGAAGATCATGCACCTGGGCTTCCACATCTATGACGTCGGCTTCCAGAGCCCGAACGTCGAAGCCGCACGACCGCTGGTGTACGCCACGGCGCTGTTGCTGGTGCTGGTGATCGCGACGCTGAACCTGTCGGCGGTGTACATCCGCAACCACCTGCGCGAGAAGTACAAGGCGCTGGACAGCTGATTTGCAGCACTGATTTCTATGTGGGAGCGAGCCTGCTCGCGAAGGCATCACCGCGGTTTCAGAGTCAAACCGCAGTGCCTGAATCGCGAGCAGGCTCGCTCCCACAAAAAACGAACCGAATTTGTTAGCACAGGGAGCCTCCCATGCAGCACGAAGCACATACCCACGGCATCAACATGTCGGCACTGGGTCGCGATAAACAGAGCCTGAGCCTCGAGCAGGAAACCGTAGCCATCGAAGTACCTGGCCTGAGCCTGTTCTACGGTGAGAAGCAAGCGCTGTACGACGTCAGCATGAACATTCCGAAACAGCGCGTGACCGCCTTCATCGGCCCGTCCGGCTGTGGCAAGTCGACGCTACTGCGCACCTTCAACCGCATGAACGACCTGGTGGATGGCTGCCGTGTCGAAGGCGAGATCAACCTGTACGGCAACAACATCTACCGCAAGGGCGAAGACGTGGCCGAGCTGCGTCGTCGCGTCGGCATGGTGTTCCAGAAGCCCAACCCGTTCCCGAAAACCATCTACGAAAACGTGGTTTACGGCCTGCGCATTCAGGGCATCAACAAGAAGCGCGTGCTCGACGAAGCCGTCGAGTGGGCACTCAAGGGCGCGGCGCTGTGGGACGAAGTCAAAGATCGCCTGCACGAGTCGGCACTGGGCCTGTCCGGTGGTCAGCAGCAGCGTCTGGTGATCGCCCGCACCATTGCCGTTGAGCCGGAAGTGTTGCTGCTCGACGAACCCTGCTCGGCACTCGACCCGATCTCCACGCTGAAAGTCGAAGAGTTGATCTACGAACTGAAATCCAAGTTCACCATCGTGATCGTGACCCACAACATGCAGCAGGCGGCGCGGGTTTCCGACTACACCGCGTTCATGTACATGGGCAAACTGGTGGAATTTGGCGACACCGACACCCTGTTCACCAATCCGGCGAAGAAGCAGACCGAAGACTACATCACCGGTCGCTATGGCTAGCAGCAGCTACGAGCCGCAAGCTTCAAGCGGCAAGTCAGGGTAGTTCGGGTACAACACATCAGCTTGCAGCTTGTAGCTTGCAGCTCACAGCTTTTGCGGAGCAGACAACATGATTTCTAAGGAAGGCCTTACACACCACATCTCCCAGCAGTTCAACGCCGAACTGGAGGAAGTGCGCAGCCACCTCCTGGCCATGGGCGGGCTGGTCGAGAAGCAGGTCAACGACGCGGTCACTGCGCTGATCGAGGCCGACTCCGGCCTGGCCCAGCAGGTGCGCGAGATCGACGACCAGATCAACCAGATGGAGCGCAACATCGACGAAGAATGCCTGCGCATTCTGGCCCGTCGTCAGCCAGCAGCGTCCGACCTGCGACTGATCATCAGCATTTCCAAATCGGTGATCGACCTGGAGCGCATCGGTGACGAAGCGACCAAGATCGCCCGTCGCGCCATTCAGCTATGCGAAGAAGGCGAGGCACCGCGCGGTTACGTCGAAGTGCGCCACATCGGTGACCAGGTGCGCAACATGGTCCGTGATGCATTGGACGCCTTTGCCCGTTTCGATGCCGAACTGGCCTTGTCGGTGGCGCAGTACGACAAGATCATCGACCGCGAATACAAGACCGCCCTGCGTGAGCTGGCGACCTACATGATGGAAGATCCGCGTTCTATCTCGCGGGTTCTGAGCATTATCTGGGTACTGCGTTCGCTGGAGCGTATCGGCGACCACGCGCGCAATATCTCGGAACTGGTGATTTACCTGGTACGTGGCACCGACGTGCGACACCTGGGTCTCAAGCGCATGAAGGAAGAAGTCGAAGGAACAACCGGCGAAACCGCTAATGTTCCGGGCAAAACTGACGATAAGTAAGGTTGCCCAAGTAAAGCGCCCGGCCTGTTGGCCGGGCGTTTTTGTTTGTGGCCTACGTATTCGAAAAGCAGCACCCGTGAACGAAAAGTCCGGCGTGACTGAAGGTTTTTTGGCAATGTGCCATCAGCAAGGCAGTATGCTGGCCGGGATTTTTTAAAGGGGTGGTGGATGAGTAAGGTCAGTGTGTTGGTCGTGGACGACGCGTCGTTCATTCGTGACTTGGTGAAAAAGTGCCTGCGCAATTATTTCCCGGGCATGCGGATCGAAGACGCGATCAACGGCAGAAAGGCCCAAGCCATGCTGGCCAAGGAAGCATTCGATCTGGTCCTGTGCGACTGGGAAATGCCGGAAATGTCCGGCCTGGAACTGCTGACCTGGTGTCGTGAGCAAGACAGCCTCAAAGCCATGCCCTTCGTGATGGTGACCAGCCGTGGCGACAAGGAGAACGTCGTCCAGGCGATCCAGGCCGGGGTATCCGGTTATGTCAGCAAGCCGTTCACCAACGAACAACTGATCATCAAGGTCAAGCAGGCGCTGCACAAGGTCGGCAAACTCGATGCCTTGATCAACGTCGCCGCGACCAAAACCAGCCCTGCATTCGCCAACGACTCCCTGGCCGCCCTGACCGCTGGCAAGGCGCCCGTCACCACGCCAACAGCTGCGCCCGCACCGTCCAAAGGCTTGCTCAACAGCCCGCCGGTCAAGGTGCCTGCGGCCTCTTCAGTACCCGCCAGCGGCCGTGGCCAGGGTCAACTGCGTTTGCCGAACGGCATCCAGCAGTGCGTGATCAAGGCCCTGAGCCTCAAGGAAGCCCTGTTGGTGGTCAAGCGCACCGAGACCCTGCCGCAGATCCTCGACAGCGCCGTGCTGGACCTGGAGCAGGGCGACAATGCCGAAATCGCCCGCCTCAACGGCTATCTGCATGCCGTCGTGGCCCACGAACCGAAACCCGACAGCGACTGGCTGCAACTGACCTTCCGCTTTGTCGATCAGGATGCGCAGAAGCTCGATTACATCTCGCGCCTGATTGCGCGGGGGACGGCGCAGAAGCACTTCATTCCTGGCGCTTGATATAGGGTCGCCTGACAGTCCGCTTTCGCGAGCAGGCTCGCTCCCACATTTGTAATGCGTTCTCATGTGGGAGCGAGCCTGCTCGCGAAGGGGCCGACACTGTTACCGCAAATCTGCTGAACACCTTTTCTGAAACATCTGCCGACTACCCGAGTCCATAGCAGCTGCTAGGCTCCATCTCAGTTCCCACTCGACAGAATCTTTGCCCATGTTCACGCGCCTGCTGTTTTTCTGTGGCCTGTTCATGGTCGCCACCTCGGCCGTGGCCATGACCATCTACAAGTCCAAAGACGCCAATGGCGTTGTTTCCTACAGCGACCGCCCCAGCAAAGGCGCCCATGTGTTCGTTTTCCGCGATGGCATGGTCGAGCACCTTGAGCGTCAGGTGCGCCTCATCATCATGAAGAAGAACGGCGTACACAGTGTGTACGTGCGCAATGACCTGTATGCGCCGGTAGAGGTCGAATTGAGTTTTTCCAGGGTGAAGAACGCCAGCGGTGTGCCGGGCAGGACGATTCGGCGCGTGATACCGATGCGCAGCAGCGTTCGCCTGGCGCAGCTCACGGCGGCCAAAGGTGGAAGGCCCCTCGCGTACGTCCCGAAGTTCAAGTATTCCTTGGGCGACCCCTCAGGACCCACGGTGGGCTATCGGTACCCGTTGCCCTGGCGTGGCGGCCCGTTCCGGATCAGTCAGGGTGCCAACGGGCCCTACAGCCACTTCGGCCCCAAGAGCCGTTACGCCATGGACATCGCGATGCCCGAGGGCACACCGATCATTGCCGCGCGAGGCGGGGTGGTGGTGAAGACCGAGAACAGACAGAGCGGGCGCGGCACCGATGCCTCCGGCAATTTCGTGCGGGTGCTGCACGATGACGGGACCATGGGTGTTTACCTGCACCTGAAGAAGGGCTCGGTCCGCGTTCGGGAAGGTCAGCGGGTAACGGTAGGGAGTGCTTTGGCGTTGTCCGGCAACACCGGCAACAGCACCGGGCCGCATTTGCACTTCGTGGTTCAGCGCAATACCGGGCTGGGGCTGGTGTCGATTCCGTACCAGTTCAACCAGCCGGTGGGTGCTTTGCCCAACTTTGCGTTGGGCAAGCAGTGAAGGCGATCAATTGTGGCGAGGGGGCTTGTCGGAACGCCGCACCGCCCCGTTGGGCTGCGAAGCGGCCCTGAATCCAGTGAATACGTTTTTGCTGAAATACCGCGAACAATGGCTTTGGGACGGCTTCGCCGTCCAACGGGGGCAAGCCCCCTCGCCACAAAAAGTCCGTCAGCCACAGATCAGTCGAGCATCAACACCTTGGCCAGGACAATCTTCGGCCCCTTCATCTTCTTGATGATGATCCGCAGGCCTTCGACTTCCAGCACTTCTTCCTCTTCCGGAACGCGCTTGAGGCTCTCATAGACCAGCCCTGCAAGGGTTTCGGCTTCGACGTGGTCGAGGTCGATACCCAACAGTCGTTCAACCTTGAACAGCGGCGTATCGCCCCGTACCAGCAACTTGCCCGGCTGGTACGCGAGGATCCCGCGCTCGGCCTTGCGGTGTTCGTCCTGGATGTCGCCCACCAGCACTTCCAGAACGTCTTCCATGGTCAGGTAGCCGATGATGTTGCCATCGGCCTCTTCGACCACGGCGAAGTGCGAACCGCCCTTGCGGAACTGCTCCAGCAACTGCGACAGCGGCATGTGCCGCGACACGCGCTCCAGCGGGCGGGTCAGTTCGGCGAGGTTGAACGACTCGGGAATGTGGTCCAGCGCCGCCAGTTCCAGCAGCAGATCCTTGATGTGCAGCAGACCGACGAATTCCTGGCGTTCGCTGTCGTACACCGGATAGCGGCTGAACTTGTGGCGACGGAACATCGCCAGGATCTGCTTGAGCGGTGCGTTGAACTCCAGGGTCACCAGGTCTTCGCGGGAGTTGGCCCAGTCGACCACTTCCAGTTCGCCCATCTCCACTGCCGAGGCCAGCACGCGCATGCCTTGGTCGCTCGGGTCCTGGCCACGGCTGGAGTGCAGGATCAGTTTCAGCTCTTCACGGCTGTAGTGATGCTCGTGATGCGGGCCGGGCTCACCTTGCCCTGCAATGCGCAGGATGGTGTTGGCGCTGGCGTTGAGCAGGTAGATGGCCGGGTACATGGCCCAATAGAACAGGTACAGCGGCACGGCGGTCCACAGCGACAGCAATTCGGGTTTGCGGATCGCCCAGGATTTCGGGGCGAGCTCACCGACCACGATGTGCAGGTACGAAATGATGAAGAACGCGGTGAAGAACGAGATGCCTTTGACCACTTCGGCCGATTCAACGCCGACAGCGCTCAACACCGGCTCAAGAATGTGGGCAAACGCGGGTTCACCGACCCAACCCAGGCCCAGGGAGGCGAGGGTGATACCCAATTGGCAGGCCGACAGGTACGCATCGAGCTGACTGTGCACGGTGCGCAGGATGTGCCCGCGCCAGCCGTTTTTGTCAGCGATGGCCTCGACCCGGGTCGAGCGCAGCTTGACCATGGCAAATTCCGCCGCAACGAAAAAGCCGTTGAGCAAAACCAGGATCAGAGCAAAAAGAATCATGCCGAAGTCGGCGAAAATTGTAGCGAGGGTCAAGCCAGGGGAAGGGTCCATGATGGAGTTTTGCGGGTTCCGTGTATTCGAGAGGGAAGAAAAATCCGCGCCTGAAGGGCAGGCGCAAGTCAGCCAATGTAGCGGCTGACCGGTCAGTTGCCTAGTGGCGCGTGCTGACCGGTATCAATCGGCGGTGCTGATAACCCGTGATTTGGTGACCTGGGCCGGGGCAAAGTGGCAGGTAAAGGTACTGCCGTGACCCGGTACGCTGCTGATTTCCATCCGTGCCCGATGACGTAACAAAACGTGTTTGACGATCGCCAGCCCCAGGCCGGTGCCACCGGTATTGGAGTTGCGGCTGGAGTCGACGCGATAGAAGCGTTCGGTCAGGCGTGGCAGGTGTTTGGTATCGATGCCGATCCCGGAATCCTGCACGCTCAGGTGTGCCCCCTGGTCATCGCCCCACCAGCGAATGCGGATGTTGCCTTCGGCCGGGGTGTATTTCACCGCGTTGAACACCAGGTTGGAAAACGCGCTGCGCAACTCCGCCTCGCTGCCCTTGAGCAGAGTCATCGGGTCGGCGTCCAGGGTTATTTTCTGGTTTTTCTGGCCGGACAACTGCTGCGCATCGCTCTTGATCGATTGCAGCAAGCCGTCGATCGGCACCGGCTGGTTGTCCGATGGATAATCGGTGGCTTCCAGCTTGGCCAGCAACAACAGGTCGTTGAGCAGGGTCTGCATGCGCCCGCCTTGTTGCTGCATCTGCTGCAAGGCACGGCCCCAGCGCGGGTTCACCTCGTCGACGTTATCGAGCAGGGTTTCCAGGTAGCCGCAGATCACCGTCAACGGTGTGCGCAGTTCATGGGAAACGTTGGCAATGAAGTCTTTGCGCATTTGCTCAAGCTGATGGATGCGCGTCACATCGCGCACCAGCATCAAGTGTTCGTTGTTGCCGTAACGGGTGATGTACAACTGGATGCGCACGCGGTCGTTGGTCGGAGAAGGAATTTCCAGCGGTTCGGCGTAGCTGTCTTGCTCGAAGTATTCCTTGAAGCGCGGATGGCGCACCAGATTGGTCACCGGCTGGCCACTGTCCTGCGGGGTCTTGAGGCCCAGCAGGGTTTCGGCGGCGCGGTTCCACCACTCCAGGTTGCCGTCGGTGTCGAGCATGATCACCGCGTCTTTCAGCGCGGCGGTGGATTCCTGAACCCGGTCGATCACCGCTTGCAGGCGCCCGCGTACCCGTTGGTCGCGGCGCTGCAGGTGGTAGATGCTGTCGAACACCTCGCCCCACAGGCCGTAGCCGTCGGGCGGCGCTTCATCGGGTTTGTGCAGGCGCAGCCACTCGTGCAGACGCAGCAATTGCTTGAGGGTCCAGGCCAGGTAAAGACCCAGGCCTGCGGCGAGGCTCCAGCCGTAATAGCCGGTGATCAGGCCGATCACCAGGCAGGCGGTGACCAGTAGCAGCATGTGGCGAATCAGGGTGCCATGCCAGTTTTGGTTCACTTGACGCGCGTCCTTGTCAGCTTGTCGGGCGGTAAGGGTCCGGGTCAGGCTTTGGTAGAAAAGCGGTAACCGGTGCCGCGCACGGTTTGTACCAGATTTTCGTAAGCATCGCCGAGGGCTTTGCGCAGACGCCGAATGTGCACGTCGACGGTACGCTCTTCGACATAGACGTTGCCGCCCCAGACCTGATCCAGCAACTGGCCACGGGTGTAGGCGCGCTCCTGGTGGGTCATGAAGAATTGCAGCAGGCGGTATTCGGTCGGGCCCATCTCGGCGGGACGGCCGTCGATGGTCACGCGGTGGCTGATCGGGTCCAGCAGCAGGCCGCCGACTTCGATTGGCGCCTCGCCATCGGTCGGGCCGGTACGGCGTAGTACCGCCTTCAGACGCGCCACCAGCTCACGGGGGGAAAACGGCTTGGTGATGTAGTCGTCGGCGCCGACTTCCAGGCCCTGGATCTTGTTGTCCTCTTCACCCTTGGCGGTGAGCATGATGATCGGGATGTCCCCGGTCAATTCATCACGCTTGAGGCGACGGGCCAGCTCGATGCCGGAGGTGCCGGGCAGCATCCAGTCGAGCAGGATCAGGTCCGGTTTGCGGTCGACGATAATGGCGTGGGCCTGCTGGGAGTTTTCCGCCTCCAGGCAGTCATAGCCGGCCATTTCCAACGCAACGGCGATCATTTCGCGAATAGGCGCTTCGTCGTCGACGATCAGAATGCTCCTGCCAACCATGCCCAAAATCCTCTTGTCATTTAACTGTCTTGCGCCGCATTAGATAACGGAATTATTGCAGTCGTGTGACAGTATTTTAGTCGACCGGCGATTGGCTGGATCCTGGGCTAAGCTCTAAGTCCGGATCCTGACAACCACAAGAGGAAGGTTTCCATGAACTACATTGCTCAATCCTGGAAGGCTTTGCTGGTCACTGCTGCGTTAACGCTGCCGACACTGGCCTTTGCCGCCGACCCGGCGATGATGAAAGACGGCATGATGGTCGACCATAAGGGCATGACGGTCTACACGTTCGACAAGGACGCGGGCGGCAAGTCGATGTGCAACGGTGACTGCGCCAAATACTGGCCGCCAATGATGGCGCCGGCGGGTGCCAAGGCCGAAGGTAAATGGACAGTCGTCAAGCGTGACGATGGCTCGATGCAATGGGCCTATGACGGCAAGCCGCTGTACTACTACGAGGACGACAAAAAACCCGGAGACATGACGGGTGACAAGAAAAAAGATGTCTGGCACGTCGTTCGCGAGCATATGTAACACCGCAAAAGAATCGCAGTCTTCGGGTAGGAACTGCCGAAGGCTGCGATCTTTTCAACGGTCAACGCAACCCGTAATCCAGCACAATCCCGACGAAAATCGCCAAGCCCGCCCAGTGATTGTGCAAAAACGCCTTGAAGCAACGCATCCGGTCCTTGTCGCGGGTGTACCAGAATTCCCACGCAAAGCAGCCCGCCGCCACCAGTAATCCGAGGTGGAACCAGCCACCCAGGTCGAACTTCGAACCCGCCAGCAACAGGCAACCCAGCGCCAGCCCTTGCAGGGTCAGGATGATCGCCCGGTCCGCATCGCCGAATAGAATCGCCGTGGATTTCACGCCGATCTTCAGGTCGTCATCGCGGTCGGTCATCGCGTAATAGGTGTCGTAGCCCACGGTCCACATCAGGTTGGCGATCCACAGCAGCCACGCAGCGGCCGGGAGTTCTCCGGTTTCGGCGGTAAAGGCCATCGGCATCCCCCAGGAGAACGCGGCGCCCAACACCACTTGCGGGTAATAGGTGTAGCGCTTCATGAAGGGGTAACTGAACGCCAATGCCAGGCCGCCCAGCGACAGCCACACGGTCGCGGCGTTGGTGCACAGCACCAGCAGGAAGCTCACGCCCATCAGCAATGCGAAGAACACCAGCGCCTCTTTCGAGCTGATCTTGCCGCTCACCAGCGGGCGCTGCTCGGTACGCTTCACATGACCATCGACCTTGCGGTCCGCCCAGTCGTTGATCACGCAGCCACCGGCGCGGGTCAGCACTACGCCCAGGACGAAAATCACAATGTTGGCCAGGGACGGCGAACCCTTGCCGGCAATCCACAGCGCCCACAGCGTTGGCCAGAGCAGCAGGTAAATGCCGATCGGCTTGTCCATCCGCGTCAGCTGAATGAAGTCCCAGGCCCGAGGGTTCAAGCGGTTCAAGGACTTGAGCAGGCTTTGGTACATCAGAGGTTCTCCGATTGGGCGCGTGCGGCGTCCCACAGGGAAGGCAGGAAGATTTCGGCCACCAGTACACTCAACGCGCCGCGGTCAAAACGTGAACGGCGGCCCCAAAGATCCGGTGCCCGCGCCTCGCCCGGCAGCCATTCTTGAGGATAATGACAAACCTCGATGGCCCGCCGCTGAAAGGCCTGATCGCAGAACAGCAATTCACCCAGGGAACGGCTGCCCAATTCGTCCATGTGCAAGCCGTCGCCTTGCAATGCACTGCGTGCCGCGACGCTGCGGGCGAACACCCAGGCTTCACCATGACCGCGCAGATACACCTCGCGCACCCAACCTTCACTGCCGTTAGCCAGGTCCAGCGCTGCGCATTCGTCGGCGCGCAGGGTTTGCCAGCCCTCGAACATCGGCGAGACGCTGAAGGCATCATTCGACAGATGAATCAGACGTCGGGTGAGCGAGCCTTCGTCGAACAGCCAGTCCAGGATGGAAGCATCGGGGAGGGGCGTCAGTTCGCTGCGCGAGAGCCAGAGAGGAGCTGGAGAGGGGGATTCTGTGTGTTGCACAATGAGTCATTATTGGCAGCAAATGAGGCGGCGAGCTTAACATGTCAGCCGCCGATATCGATTGAATTGGCCTGCCGTTGCGCCGAACAGGCTTGCATCCGGCGGCATCGATCAGTACAAAACGCGCTGAGTTGGACGGCAGTGCTACAACCATCGACCGTCCGGCCGGCAAAACGCCTGAACCCTGAGGAAGTACCTGATGAAAAAGTGGCAATGTATCGTCTGCGGCCTGATCTACAACGAAGCCGACGGTTGGCCGGATGACGGCATTGCGCCGGGCACCCGTTGGGAAGACGTGCCGGAAGACTGGCTGTGCCCGGACTGCGGTGTGGGCAAGATGGATTTTGAAATGATCGAAATCGCTGCCTGAATAATTGAGGAGTAAGGAATGAACGCACCTGTCGTCATCATTGGCACCGGTCTGGCTGGCTACAACGTCGCCCGCGAGTTTCGCAAGCTCGACAGCGAAACCCCGCTGCTTTTGATTACCGCCGATGACGGGCGCTCCTACTCCAAGCCGATGCTCTCCACCGGCTTCGGCAAAAACAAGGATGCCGACGGCCTGAGTATGGCCGAACCCGGCGCCATGGCCGAACAACTCAAGGCCGAAATACGCACCCACACGCGCATCAGTGGCATTGACCCGGGCCACAAGCGCCTGTGGATCGGTGAAGAAGCGGTGATATACCGCGACCTGATCCTGGCCTGGGGCGCCGAAACCGTGCGCGTGCCCATTGAAGGTGACGCGGCGGATTGCGTATTCCCGATCAACGACCTGGAAGATTACGCACGCTTCCGTGCGGCAGCTGCTGGCAAGCGCCGCGTGCTGCTGCTCGGCGCCGGCCTGATCGGCTGCGAGTTCGCCAACGACCTGACCCTGGGCGGCTACGAAGTGCAGCTGGTTGCGCCGTGCGAACAGGTCATGCCGACCCTGTTGCACCCGGCGGCCGCGGCAGCGGTGCAGGCTGGCCTGGAAAGCCTCGGCGCACGTTTCCACCTCGGGCCGGTGCTCAACCGCCTGCAACGCGTGTCGGACGGTCTCGAAGCACACCTGTCCGATGGCCAGGTGATCCCGTGCGACGTGGTGGTCTCGGCCATTGGCCTGCGCCCGCGCGTCGACCTCGCGGCAGCGGCCGGTTTGCAGGTCAACCGCGGCATCATGGTCGACCGGGACCTGAAGACTTCCCACGCCAACATCTACGCCCTGGGCGATTGTGCCGAGGTCGATGGGCTGAACCTGCTGTACGTGATGCCCCTGATGAGCTGCGCGCGAGCGCTGGCGCAAACCCTGGCCGGCAACCCGACCGCCGTCACCTATGGCCCTATGCCGATCACCGTCAAAACCCCGGTGTGCCCGCTGGTGGTATCCCCGCCGCCACGGGGTGCAGAAGGCATCTGGACCGTCGAAGGTCAGGGCGCCGACATCAAGGTTTTATGCCGCGATGCAGCAGGCAAACTGCTCGGTTATGCCCTCACCGGTGCCGCCGTGATGGAAAAACTGGCCCTGAACAAAGAGCTTCCAGCCCTGTTGGCATAAATACCGGTCGTTCTGTCGGAATCACCCCCCTTTTGCCCTAACAATGGCCGCGCCGATACTGGCGCGGGGCCTCACTGCGTGCCATCCTCACTCCCGTCTGCCGCAGAGTAGAGCACCTGCGGCGCTTTTGGCGCTGCTCCGCAGAGAGCAGCACGGACATAACAACAACAAACCGTCAAAGGGGCTTCACTCACATGCGTAAACCAGACCTCGCTGCAGCCATTGCTGAAAAAGCAGACCTCACCAAAGAACAAGCCAACCGCGTTCTCAACGCCGTTCTTGAAGAAATCACCGGTGCCCTGCACCGCAAAGACAGCGTGACGCTGGTGGGCTTCGGCACCTTCCTGCAACGCCATCGCGGTGCCCGCACCGGCAAAAACCCGCAAACCGGTGAACCCGTCAAAATCAAGGCCAGCAACACCGTTGCGTTCAAGCCAGGCAAGTCGTTGAAAGACAGCGTTAATCCGTAAGCCGTTTTCGCCTCTCGCGTAGCGGGGGGTGGAATAAAAAATGGGCACGCCAACCAGGGTTGGGTGCCCATTTTTTGTACCTGAAATACCGCGCCCTCTAGGAGTCCGGCAAGCCGGCTCCTATGTATGTGTTTCTTCAGGTGCAGAAGTGGCGTGTGGAGTGGCTGGAGTGACGTGTTGATAATTGTGACTTAGTAGTCATCGTGCAGGTAATGGTAATGATCTTCTCCTAACGCAGCTGGATACTGGCGTTATCCTCTGAAGCCGTTAAACTGCCCAAGCCGTTCATTTTTCTTCTGAGGCTGTGCGCATGAAATTTCGTTTTCTGCTGTGGATGCTGGGTTTTTTGATGGGTAAGGCCAGCCGGACCAATCCGGCGTTTCAGCAGCAGTTGGGTGACAAGGACCTGGTGTTTCAGCTGCAGACCCTGGACGGGAAAGTGGCGCGGCATTTCCGCGTGAAGGACCAGCGCATCACCAGCCGATCGGGTGTGCATGCCGAGCCTGCGTTTGCGATTGCCTTTAAAGATGCCGCGTATGGCTTTGCCACGATGCAGGCGAAGAACAAGCAACTGGCGTTCATGACCGGGATTCAGGACAAATCGATTCAGATCAAGGGCAACCCGGCGCTGGTGATCTGGTTCCAGGGGCTGACCAAGTATTTGAAGCCGAAGAAAAAGCCTGTAGCTGTTCAAGGACAGCCATAAAGGTTGTTGTTTCGGACTAATCTCCGTCGATTTTAGTTCGAAGAAGACTAAATGACTGTCATTCCTGACAGGTCACAGTTGCGGTTGTTGCGTGCTCCACTGTGCTGAACATTGGGTAGTTCACCCTTACTACACACGTGGAGTGCGATCATGAGCCAGATGCAGAGTGAAACAGTGACAGCAGGAACACTTGACCCGTCCTTTGGTGAAAATGGTGTAGTGGAAATAGAAGAGTGGAGGGCTGTTTTATATTCGGTTCTTCCGATGAATGGAAAGCTGGTTTGTGCCGATAAATACCAGCGTGATGGTGTTGTGTCGATGAGGCTATGGCGAATGGATGATCGTGGAGTCTTCGACGATTCTTTTGGTGCCAATGGGTCGACGATCTTGCCAATTCACTGGAGCGTAGCCCCTAGATGTGGACTATTTCCATACTCGGAGGGCAAATTCCTTGTGAAAGGTACGTACCTTGATGAAATGGGGCAGCGAGATATGGTTGTTGCTCGGCTGAATAAGGATGGCCAGCTGGATACTGATTTTGGAGAGGAGGGTTATAAAAAAATAGACCCCTATAGACTGTTCTCTCGTGACGCAGCGTCATTACGCTCCCGGAAGTCATTCCCCCCCCGAAAAAATGTCGACAATACAAGTGAAGCAAAAAGTTTAACCATGGCAGCCGGATATATTGGCGGTTCTGTGTGCGTGCAGAAAGATGGCAGGATTCTTGTCGCGCACAGTGGGATTTACGGCCAGGACAATGGTCGATACTGGGTACGTGGATTGCTGATTCGACTTACGCCAGACGGCAAATATGACACGACCTTTGGTGATGGCGGTAAATTATTGATCAACCTTGATGGCCTTGATCATGAAGTCATCAGCATTGCGCTAACGGATGAAGAAAAAATTCTGGTGTTTGGTAGTTATCTTGAGGATGACTCTGAAAATGCAGCCTTAAACGCTTTTGTCATTCGTTTGGAAAAGGATGGGAAGAGAGATCGCAGCTTCAATGGTCAGAAGTTCGTTATTAAGAATGACGAACTAAAGCATATTAGGGCCGGGACAATTTCAGTCAGGAACAGCGATGGTGCGATTGTAGTGGCTGGCTCCGCTGCCAAGACTCATGATTTTGGTTTGCCATCTACCCCCTGGATTGCAGTTCTAAACGCCAACGGGTCTCCCAATCTTGGGTTTAATGCTGGCAAGCCATTGTTTTCCAGCATATTGCCCGATGGGGGGGTTTGGCAAAACTGTGCCTGGCAAGAGAATAACAACACAATCCTGGTTGCAAGATCAGTGGCAGCACGCTATTTGCCCACTGGTCAGCTTGATACTTCGTTCAACGGTAAGGGTTGGTTCCACCATAAAAGCACTTATCACCACATGGCGCTGACAGAGGACAGCAAGTTGGTTCTTATCGGGAACGAGGGGGGGTATCCGTTTGTTTTGCGTAGCCTGTTATAAAATCCAAAAGTGAAGTCGGTTCTGTCGCGGGCTTGCCCGCGATGCTTTCAGCCTTGGGTGAATTGCGATGCCAGTTCGCGCAGCAGCACTTCAGCTTCCAGCACTTTGCTAACCACGTCGTCGGCCTTGGCGCGGCTCAGACCGAGGCGTTCAAGCAGTGCGTCGGGGATGCCTTCGTCGGGGCCGGAGCCGATGCCTCGGCTGCGCAGCAGGCGCACCGACAGGCAGACCAGGTTCGGGTATTCGGCGTAGGTGCCGTCGTAGGTCGGGTCGTGCTGGAAGCGCAGGGCGGTGGACAGCTCTTCGGGCATGTCCCAGTAGCGCATCAGCCACGAGCCGATCTGTTCACGGCTGATGCCCAGCAGGTGTTGTTCCACGTAGCTGTGGCACAGGTGCGGGTTGACCTCCAGGTGGCGGCAGATCAGCGAGAAGTGTGGCGGGAACACGTGGGCCAGCAGCAGGTAGCCGAAGTTGTGCAGCAAGCCGGCCAGGTAGGTCAGGCCTGCTTCCGGGCGCTGGGTGCGCGGCATGGCGCGGGTAAGGCCTTCGATGACGGCGGCGGTGTAGATGGATTGCTGCCAGTACGGCGTGGTTTGTTGCGGGTGGTCCTTGGGCAGGCTCAGGGTTTTACCCAGAGCCAGGCCAAGCGCCAGGTTGATCACCAGGTCGAAGCCCAGCACGCGCACGATGGCGTCTTCCACGGAACGGATCTTGCCCGGCGAGGCATAGTACGGCGACGCTGCCCAGCTCACGACTTGCGCGGCCAGCGCCGGGTCGGTTTCGACCACGCCGGTGATGTCGTCGATAGTGGCGTTGGGGTCGACACGCAGCTTGATGATCTTTTGCGCGGTTTCAGCCAGCGGCGGAATCTCGATGGTCTCTTCCAGGCGCTGCTGGATGCGCCGCGCGGTAAACGCCTGGACGGCCTGGGTGATTTCCTTGCGGTCGTCATCGGGGCGGTCGAGGTTCGGACGGATGCTGGTCAGGTTTTCGCCGAAGTTGGCGGCGCTGGCCTTGGTCAGCATGGTCTTGAAGTCTTCGCTGGAGACTTCCAGCAGCACGCCCGGCTCACCAGAGTTGATCAGCAACTTCGGCTCACGCAGCAGGCTTTCGTCGTACAGGCAGGGTGAACTGGTCAGCGCCGGCAGGCCCGGCAGCAAGCTGAGGTTGTGCTTGCCGAGCATTTTTGTCAGGCGCTCGATCGGTACGGCGGTGAGACGGCGACCGGTGAGTTCAGTGAGGCGATTGAGGTCCAGCAACTGGCTTTGCGGGAACAACACCATCAACGCGCCGACGCTGTCATCGAGCAGAACGGCCTGCACTTTGCGTGCGGCATTGAGGCCGTGATGCTCCAACACTTCTTCGTAGGCAATGCCCAACTTGCCCAGCATCAGCCGAATAACCGACGGAGCGTGCGGGGTATCGGGTGCGAAGGCAACGTCGGTCATGGTCTGTATCCGTGATTAAACAATTGCAGGAGTATAACCAGCTTGCCTAAGGCCACGCCTCAGAAACTGTGACGGTTGTCACACTTGGCCGTATTGTTGGCCATGACGCAGCCAACGGTCGAGTAGCGGGCTGACGTGGGTCGGCCAGCGCTCGAGCAATGCCTGGGCGGCATCTCGCACGGCGGGCAGCAAATCGGCATCGCGCATCAGGTCGGCGACCTTGAATTGAAGCAGGCCGGTCTGGCGGGTGCCGAGCATTTCGCCGGGGCCGCGCAATTCCAGGTCCTTTTCGGCGATGACAAAACCATCGTTGGTTTCGCGCATGATGCCCAGGCGCTGACGGCCGATCTGCGACAGCGGCGGATGGTAGAGCAGCACGCAATGGCTGACGGCGCTGCCCCGACCGACGCGGCCGCGCAACTGGTGCAGTTGCGCCAGGCCCAAGCGCTCGGGGTTCTCGATGATCATCAGGCTGGCGTTGGGCACGTCCACGCCGACTTCGATCACCGTGGTCGCGACCAGCAGTTGCAGGTTGCCGACCTTGAACTCGGCCATTACCGCGGCTTTTTCCGCAGGTTTCATGCGGCCGTGGATCAGCCCGACCTTCAGCTCGCCGAGGGCGGCGGTGAGGTCTTCATATGTGGTTTCGGCGGCCTGGCAGGTCAGCTCTTCCGACTCTTCGATCAGCGTGCATACCCAATAGGCCTGACGCCCTTCGGCGCAAGCGCTGCGCACCCGCTCGATGACTTCGACCCGCCGGGTGTCGGTGATCAGCACGGTGTTGACCGGGGTTCGGCCGGGGGGCAGTTCGTCGAGGATCGAGGTGTCGAGATCGGCGTAGGCGCTCATGGCCAGCGTGCGCGGAATCGGCGTGGCGGTCATGATCAACTGGTGCGGACACATGCGTCCACCGACGCCTTTCTGCCGCAAGGCCAGACGCTGCTGAACGCCGAAGCGGTGCTGTTCGTCGATGATCACCAGCGCCAGGTTCTTGAATTGCACTTCGTCCTGGAACAGCGCGTGAGTGCCAACCACCATAGGCGTGCCGCTGGCGATTTGCTCCAGCGCGGCGGTGCGGTTCTTGCCCTTGAGCTTGCCGGCGAGCCATGCGACTTCAATGCCCAGCGGCTCGAGCCAGCGCTTGAAGGTAATGAAGTGCTGCTCGGCGAGAATCTCGGTGGGCGCCATCAGTGCGACCTGATAACCGGCCTCCAGCGCTTGCAGTGCGGCAAGGGCGGCGACCACGGTTTTGCCGGCGCCGACGTCGCCCTGGATCAGCCGCAGCATCGGTTCGTGCTGGCTGAGGTCGTAGGCGATTTCGTTGCCGACCCGTTGCTGGGCGCCCGTCGGGTTGAAGCCAAGATTGGCCAGGTATTTGGCTGGCAGCCGGGTGGCTTTGGGCATCGCCGGCGCACGCAGGGCGCGCATGCTTTCACGAAGGCGCTGTTGCGACAGTTGATGGGTCAGCAGTTCTTCGAAAGCCAGGCGGTGTTGTGCCCAGTGATGGCCGAGGGCGAGTTCATCGACGTCGGCATCGGCGGGCGGGTTGTGCAGGTAGCGGATTGCATCGGCCAGCGGCGCCAATTGGTAGTCGCGGGCCAGCTCGCTGGGCAACCAGTCGGGCAGGCTGCTGGGGCCGAGCAGGGTGAGGGTCTGCATGCACAACTGGCGCAGGCGCTGTTGGGTCAGGCCTTCGGTGAGCGGGTAGACCGGAGTCAGGGTTTCATCCACCGGCGGTGGTTCGTCGCCAGTGATAGCGCGATATTCCGGGTGGTAGATTTCCAGCCCCGAAGCACCGGGCCGTGCCTCGCCGTAGCAGCGAATCCGCGTGCCGCGTTTGAGGCCTTCCTTCTGCGCATTGCTGAAATGATAGAAGCGCAGGCTGAGTCCGCCGGTGCCGTCCTGCAAGCGCACCACAAGGCTGCGCCGACGGCCCATGACCACATCGGCGCCGCTGACGGTGCCTTCGATGACCGCATCCTGCCCGGGTCGCAGCGCGCCAATCGGGACCACGCGGGTGCGGTCCTGATAGCGCAGGGGCAAGTGAAACAACACGTCCTGGAGGTTTTCCAGGCCGACCTTGGCCAGTTTCTCGGCCATGGCTTCACCGACACCCTTGAGTGTCGTAACCGACACTTGCGACAACTCGCTCATGACCGTCGCTTAGCCCGCAGCGACCTGCGCCGCTGGCTTGGCCACCGAGCACAGGCGAATGGAGTCGGCGAGGATTTCAATCGCCTTCGGACGCGGGAAGCTGGCGCGCCAGGCAATGGCCACGGTGCGGAACGGTACGGGTGCCGACAACGGACGCACCTTGATCACGCCGGGGGCGTAGTGATGACTGTCGACTGCCGACAACGGCAGGATCGAAATACCCAGGCCGGACGCGACCATGTGGCGAATGGTTTCCAGGGAACTGGATTCCACCGTGGTGTGCTTGGCGCCGTCGTTGCCTTTGGTCAGGGTTGGGCAGGCTTCCAGTACCTGATCGCGGAAACAGTGGCCTTCACCGAGCAGCAGCAGGCTCTTGTCGTTGAGCAGACTGGCATCGATGGACTCTTTTTGCGTCCACGGGTGCTGCGCCGGCATCAGCACGTAGAACGGCTCGTCGTAGAGCTGCAGGGTCAGCACGTCGGCTTCGCTGAACGGCAGGGCGATGATGATCGCGTCGAGTTCACCGTTGCGCAGTTTGTCGCGCAGCACGTGGGTGAAGTTTTCTTCGATGTACAACGGCATCTGCGGGGCGACCCGGTGCAGTTGTGGAATCAGGTGCGGGAACAGGTACGGCCCGACAGTGTAGATCGCGCCAACTTTGAGCGGGGCAGTCAGCTGGTTCTTGCCGGCCTGGGCCAGTTCGCGGATGCCCTGGGCCTGTTCCAGCACCTTTTGCGCCTGGGCCACGATGCCTTCGCCGACCGGCGTCAGGCGCACGGCGCTTTTGCTGCGCTCGAAAATCAGCACACCGAGTTCGTCTTCAAGCTTTTTCACGCCCACCGAAAGGGTCGGCTGGCTGACGTGGCAACGCTCGGCCGCGTGGCCGAAGTGCTGCTCTTGGGCGAGGGTAACGATGTAGCGTAATTCTGTGAGGGTCATAGCAAGCGTCCATGAAGTTGCGGGCCAAGCATACCGGCTGCAATCGATAGACGCACGTTATCAGACTGAACGTGTCCGGTGACACCGGGCAACGCCGGTTTGCCGCTGGCAGATAAGAGAAAGGCACCTTTCGGTGCCTTTTTGGCTTGGAACGCGACCTTCCTGTTGGCAGAAATCTCTGTGGGAGCGAGCTTGCTCGCGATGAGGGCCCAACATTCGACATCTACGTTGAATGTTAGACCGCTATCGCGAGCAAGCTCGCTCCCACATGGGGCGGTGGTGCGTTTAGCGACGGCGTTTTTCCAGCGAATACACAAAGGGTGCAACGATTTCGATGGAGCCATTGGTCAGCATGTCGGCCGGCGGCTTGGGCAGCGGTTGAGCGCGACGGATCATTTCCAGGGTGGCCCGGTCCAGATCGGCAGTGCCCGAGGCGCCTACCAGCTCAAACGACAACACATTGCCTTCGGCATCCACGACGAAACGCAGGCGGTTCATGCCTTCCTTGCCCCGTGCCTGTGCACTGGCAGGGTACTTTTTGTACTTCTGCAGGTGCGCCAGCAGCGTGCCTTGCCAACTGGCCTTGGCCGCCAGTTGAGCCGGCGAAGGACCCGGTGCAGGCTGAGCGGATTTCTCCGTTGGCGCCTGAGTCTGTTGCGTTTCGGCAGGCTTTTCTTCGGCCGGTTTTTCCTTCGGCGGTTCGGGTTTCTTCTCTACCGGCTTGGGCGGCTGTGGCTTGGGCTTTGGCTTGACGGGCTTGGGCACGGCAATTTCAGCTTTCGGCGCTTCGGCGAGCTTGGGGATCGGCAGTTCTTCAACCGGAGCCGGTGGCTGCGGTGGGGTGACGACCTTCGGCGGAGCAGGCGGTGGCGGGGCAGGGACCGGTGCCAGTTCGACCATCATTGCCTGAGGAGGCAATTCGATGGGCGGGCGGGTGGACCAGTTCAGCGCCAGCGCGATGGCCAGCGCGTGAACACCCAGCACCACGGCCAGGCTACCGCTGTAACGCGTCAGCTTATGGCGCGTCGTGATCATTTTTTGGCTGCCGTCTCGAGTCCGACCAGACCTACCTTCAGGTAACCGGCCGATCGCAGGTTGTCCATCACGCTCATCAGGTCGCCGTAATCCACGCCTTTGTCGGCCTGGAAGAAGATCGTCGTGTCCTTCTTGCCCTGGGTCCTGGCGTCGAGCGTGGCGCCGAGTACTTCGGCTTTCACTTCGTCTTCACCGAGGAACAGGCGCTGGTCAGCCTTGACGCTGAGGAACACCGGTTTCTCTGGCCGCGGCGCCGGTTTGGCGGTGGAAGCGGGCAGGTCGACCTTGATGTCCACGGTGGCCAGCGGGGCCGCCACCATGAAGATGATCAACAGCACCAGCATCACGTCGATGAACGGCGTGACGTTGATTTCGTGGTTTTCGGACAGATCGTCGTCTGCCCCTTCTTTCAAATGCAGGCCCATGGCCGATTACCCCACTTTCACCATGTGCGGTTGCGAGCTGCGCTCAGGCTGGTGGTCGAGGTCGCGGCTGACCAGCAGCAGGACCTGTGCCGACGCATCGGACACCTGAGCCTTGTAGCCGGCGATGGAGCGGGCGAAGACGTTGTAGATCACGACCGCAGGGATCGCTGCAACCAGGCCCAGTGCGGTGGCCAGCAGGGCTTCGGCGATACCGGGAGCGACGACGGCGAGGTTGGTGGTCTGGGTCTTGGCGATGCCGATGAAGCTGTTCATGATGCCCCACACGGTACCGAACAGGCCGACAAAGGGCGCGGTGGAACCGATGGTCGCCAGCACGCCGGTGCCGCTGCTCATGTTGCGACCGCAGGCCGCGACCAGGCGCTCAAGGCGGAAACTGACGCGTTCCTTGATGCCTTCTTTCTCACGGCTGTTGACCGACAGGCGCATCTCTTCGAGAGCATCGTGCACCAGCAGGTTGGCGAGGGTGCCTTCCTTCGCCGCCGTGGCGCTGGCTTCCTTAAGGGAGGTGGATTTTTTCAGTTGGGCGATTTCACCGCGCAGGCGACGCTTGGCGCCCATCAGCTCAAGACCCTTGGCGATCCAGATGGTCCAGGTGATGATCGAGGCGATGGCCAGGCCGATCATCACGATTTTCACGATGATGTCGGCATTCTTGTACATGCCCCACGGCGACAGGTCATGGGCCATGCCCAGAGTGTTGTCGGCTTCGAGGACTTCAGGAACGTCTTCACCCAGGTTCTCTGCCGGTGCAGCCTGAGCAGGATCGGTCGCGGCGGGCGCAACGGCCGGGGAGGCGTGATCGGCCGGTGCAGGGGCTGCGGCGGCGGCCGGAGTAGCTGGCGCCTGGGCATCGGCGAAAGCCGCGACTGGCGCGAGCATCAGGCTGAGGAGCAGGGCGGCCACCGCGCTCCAGGCGCGAGGTCGTTTGGTTGGCGAAGCGGAGAGTTGATTACGTGTCATGCTGGCCGGACCTGAGAGAAAAAACGGGTGAAGTTCTTCCAGGCCTCGAAGGGCCGAGAACAAAAGTGGGGCGTATTATTGCAAGTAATTCTTGTTAACAGAAGTAATAGCGTCTCTTTTTTTCCTGCATTGCTAGCCGCCTGTCTGTTGCCGGCGCTAGTCTGTGGCTTTGCGATAGGAGTTTTCTGATGTCTGCGCCTACTGTTTTGATCGCCGGTTGCGGTGATGTTGGCAGCCGCCTGGCCACACAGTTGCTGGCGGCGGGATGGGAGGTTCATGGCCTGCGGCGGGATGTTTCACGCCTGCCCGCGGGCGTCATCGGCGTTGCCGGTGATTTGTTCAACAAGGACTGCCCGGCCACTTGGCCGATCGGTGCCGTGGATTACCTGGTGTATTGCGCGGCAGCCACCGATCACGACGAAGCCGGCTACCGTGCTGCCTATGTCCAGGGGCTGGAGCATGTGCTGGAGTGGCTGAACGACTACGGTCAGGTGCCCAATCGCCTGTTGTTTGTGTCCAGCAGCAGTGTTTACGGGCAGCAGGATGGCGAGTGGGTCGATGAGAGTTCGTCTACGGTGGCGTCCGGTTATTCTGGGCGTGTGATGCTGGAGGCCGAGCAGATCGCGCTCAAGAGCGGTATCCCGGCCAGTGTCGTGCGACTGACCGGCATCTACGGCCCGGGGCGTGAGTGGTTGCTGACTCAGGTCCGCCGGGGTTATCGCGTGGCGGTCGAACCACCGTTGTATGCCAACCGGATACATGCGGACGATGCCGCAGGGTTGATGGCGTGCCTGCTTGAGGCGGACCGGCGTGGTGTGGCGTTGGAGGATGTCTACATCGGCGTCGATGACGAGCCGGCAGCGCTGGCCGATGTGGTGGGCTGGTTGCGCGGGTATCTGGGCGTGACTGAGTGGGACGACGATTCAAGCGTGCGGCGCACCGGCAGCAAGCGTTGCAGTAATGCGCGGGCGAAGGCCTTGGGCTGGACGCCGAAGTACCCGAGTTTTCGCGAGGGGTATGCGGCGATCATTGAAGGGCGCTGCTGACGTTACCGCTTGCCACAAACCAAATGTGGGAGCGGGCTTGCTCACGAATGGGGCATGACATTCAACATCTCTGTTGGCTGTTACACCGCTTTCGCAAGCCCGCTCCCACATGGGTTATGCGCAGATTACTGCTTCTCGAGCAACCACTTGCGCTCACCCGGAGTGAACGAAGGCATTTCGTCCGCCTGCGCCGTGTTCACGGTCTGGAAAATCTCCAGCTCCTTGCCCTTGCGCGCAAAGATCCAGGCGTTGCCCTGGCCATTGAGTTGCAGCCACATGTTGTCATTGCCGCCGCTCATGGAGGCGCAATCGCCAGCCAGGCACAACGCATAGCGGTCGCTGCCGGGCAGACCGGTCACCTGGCCGTCGGCCTGGAATTGAACCGTGTTGCCTTCGCCGGTACCGCTGACGATTGTCCAGCTGCCGCCCATGTAGGCTGAGTACAGTGCACGCTCGAAACTGGCGCCGATCGGAGCGCCGTCCGGCACCGGAATCGGGGCGCGGTCGAAAACCTGCTCGGGTTCGTTTTCGCTGGCGGACTGGCTGAGTTGCTTGCCATCACGCTTCAGCTCGCTGGCCGAGCTGCCGTAAAAGTCGATTTTCCAGGCGCCGGATTCTTCACCCAGCAGCTTGCCGTCGACGTTTTCAAAGCCATTGGTGTAGCGGGCCTGGCCGGCCTTGGTGTTGATGTCCCATTCCAGGTTCGGGCCATAGGCCTGGAGCGCTTCACGCAGGGGGACGCCTTTGGCGGCAGCATCGATCGCCACCTGATTGATCCAGGTGCCGCTGATATCACGATCGGCAGGGTTGCTGGCACATCCGCCCAGAAGCAGGGCGAGCAGCGAGAGAGCAAGCGCATTGCGCATGGTGGAATCCTTTCAAACTTTCTTTACAGCAGGGCAGTCGGCGCAGCCCCAGGCTGCGCCGTGCACATTACTCGATGACCAGGATGGCATCCATTTCAACCTGCGAACCCTTTGGCAGGGCTGCAACGCCGATGGCGGCGCGGGCTGGGTAAGGCTGGTCGAAGTACTTGCCCATGATCTCGTTGACCTTGGCGAAGTGGCTCAGGTCGGTGAGGAAGATGTTCAGCTTGACGATGTCCTTGAACGAACCACCGGCTGCTTCGGCTACGGCCTTGAGGTTCTCGAACACCTGGACGGTCTGGGCTTCGAAGCCTTCAACCAGTTCCATGGTTTTTGGGTCCAGAGGAATCTGACCCGACATGTAAACGGTGTTGCCAGCCTTGATCGCCTGGGAGTAAGTACCGATGGCGGCCGGGGCCTTGTCGCTGGTGATAACAGTCTTGGTCATGAATGACTCCTTGTAAGTGGGCTTATGCGCGCATGCGGGTGATGCGAATCACCCCGGTCAGGGCGCGCAGTTTCTTGATCACGCGGGCCAGGTGCACGCGATCGTGCACGCTGACTACCAACTGGACCACGCTGATGCGACCATCGCGTTCGTCCATGCTGATTTTCTCGATGTTGCCGTCGGCGGCGTTGACGCTGCTGGCCAATAGGGCAATCAGGCCGCGCTGGTGTTCCAGTTCGACGCGCAGTTCGACGTTGAATTCGCCGGTGACATCCTTGGCCCACGAGAGCTGGATGCACTTTTCCGGGTTGTGGCGGATTTCGCTGATGTTGCGGCAGTTGTCCAGGTGCACGACCATGCCTTTGCCCGCGGACAGGTGGCCGACAATCGGGTCGCCCGGGATCGGCGTGCAGCACTTGGCGTAACTGAGTACCAGGCCTTCGGTACCGCGAATCGCCAGCGGACCTTCCGGGCTTGGCAGCTGTTCGCCTTCGCCGAGCAGTCGGCGAGCCACCACATAGGCCATGCGATTGCCCAGGCCGATGTCTTCGAGCAAATCCTCGATCAGTTCGAGGCGGTACTCGGCGAGCATCGCCTTGACGCGTTCAGCCGGGATTTTCTCCAGCGCGCTGTCGAATCCGTTGAGGACCTTGTTCAGCAGGCGTTCGCCCAGACTGATGGATTCGGAGCGGCGTTGCAGTTTCAGTGCATGGCGGATGTGCGTGCGCGCCTTGCCGGTGACCACGAAGTTGAGCCATGCCGGGTTCGGCCGTGCGCCGGGTGCGCTGACGATCTCGACCGTGGAGCCGCTTTGCAGCGGTTCGGACAGCGGTGCGAGACGACGGTTGATCCGGCAGGCAATGCAGCTGTTGCCCACGTCGGTATGCACTGCGTAAGCGAAGTCGACCGCCGTGGAGCCCTTGGGCAGCTCCATGATCCGGCCCTTGGGCGTGAACACGTAGACCTCGTCCGGGAACAGGTCGATCTTCACGCTCTCGATGAATTCCAGCGAGTTGCCGGCGCGTTGCTGCATTTCCAGCACGCCCTTGACCCACTGGCGGGCGCGGGCGTGAGTGCCTTTCGGCTGTTCGTCGCCGCTGGACTTGTACAGCCAATGGGCGGCGATGCCGTTGTTGGCCATCTCTTCCATTTCACGGGTGCGGATCTGGATCTCGATCGGAACACCGTGCATGCCGAACAGCGTGGTGTGCAGCGACTGGTAGCCGTTGGCCTTGGGGATCGCGATGTAATCCTTGAAGCGCCCCGGCAGTGGTTTGTATAAGTTATGTACAGCGCCCAGCACGCGGTAGCAGGTATCGACCTTGTCGACGATGATCCGGAACGCGTAGACGTCCATGATCTCGTTGAAGGCCCGACGCTTGCCGCGCATTTTCGTGTAGATGCCGTAGAGGTGTTTCTGGCGACCGCTGACCTCGCCCTGGATGCCGTCGATGGCCAGGCAGTGGCTTAAGGATTCTTCGATCTTGTTGACGATTTCCTTGCGGTTGCCCCGGGCGCGCTTGACGGCCTGGTAGATCCGCGCGGAACGCATCGGGTGCATGGCCTTGAAGCCGAGGTCTTCGAATTCTACGCGGATGGCGTGCATGCCCAGCCGGTTGGCGATGGGCGCATAGATTTCCAGGGTTTCCTTGGCGATGCGTCGGCGTTTTTCACCGGACAGCACTTCCAGGGTGCGCATGTTGTGCAGGCGGTCGGCCAGCTTGACCAGGATCACGCGAATGTCGCGGGCCATGGCCATGGCCATTTTCTGGAAGTTTTCGGCTTGTGCCTCGGCCTTGGTCTCGAAGTTCATCTGGGTCAGTTTACTTACCCCGTCGACCAGTTCGGCCACGGTTTCGCCGAACTGCGCTTGCAGCGCTTCCTTGGCAATACCGGTGTCTTCGATCACGTCATGCAGCATTGCGGCCATCAGGCTCTGATGGTCCATGTGCATGTCGGCAAGAATATTCGCCACCGCGAGTGGGTGCGTGACGTACGCCTCGCCGCTACGGCGGCGTTGGCCGTCGTGGGCTTGTTCGGCGTAGAAATACGCTCGGCGGACCAGGTTGACCTGGTCATTGCCGAGGTAGGTCGATAAGCGATCGGCGAGGGCGTCTATGCTCGGCATGATGTCTCCTGCCGTAGGCTGTGATCCCGCGCCGTGCTACGTCGACCAGGCATAGGCTTAGACGGCCTCGTTGGACTCGTCCTCGAATGCAGCAAAAAGCGGTTCATCTTCAACGATTTCGGCTTCGGCGATAGCTGCGTAGTCGATCAGGCCTTCAGCGATTTCGCGCAGGGCGACGACGGTAGGCTTGTCGTTTTCCCATGCTACTTTCGGCTCTTTGCCGCCGGTGGCCAGTTGACGGGCACGCTTGGTAGAGAGCATGACCAGCTCAAAGCGGTTATCCACGTGTTCTAGGCAGTCTTCAACGGTTACGCGGGCCATGGTCTTCCTCGTAGCAAATGCAATATGCGCGCTGCCCGGATGGGCGAGCGGACTCAACAGTTTAAAAAATCACCAGCGATTAGGGAAGCGCTGATTTTTTGACCAAGCCCTTCAAGGCGCTGCAAGTGCCAATGTAAAGCCCTTGCAGCGGTTTTGGGAAGAGCTGATTAACCGAGCAATTCAGCCAGCAATTTGCCGTGACGCTGCTGCTGACGCTTCTGAATCAGCTGATTGGCGCGGAAAATCGCCTTCAGGTCGTGCAGTGCGTGGGCGAAATCGTCGTTGATGATCAGGTAATCGTAGTCGACGTAATGGCTCATTTCGCTGACGGCTTCGCGCATCCGGCCGTCAATGATCTCGTCGCTGTCCTGGCCACGGTTGGTCAGGCGCTGGTGCAGGGCTTGCAACGACGGCGGCAGGATGAAGATCGAGCGGGCCTGCGGCATCAGCTTGCGTACTTGCTCGGCACCTTGCCAGTCGATTTCCAGGATCAGGTCGTGGCCTTCGTCCAGGGTCTGCTGCAGGTGGCTTTGCGAGGTGCCATAGAGATTGCCGAACACTTCGGCGCGCTCGAGGAAATCGCCGTGCTCGATCATCTTCACGAACTCGCTGCGATCGACGAAGTGATAGTTCACGCCATTCACTTCGCCCGGGCGCATGGCGCGGGTGGTGTGGGAGACCGAGACGCGGATCTCCGGATCGGCATCGGTCAGGGCCTTGACCAGGCTGCTCTTGCCCGCGCCCGAAGGGGCGGAAATGATGTAAAGGGTGCCAGTGCTGTGGGTCATGTCGGGGGTAGCCTTACTCAATATTCTGCACTTGTTCGCGCATCTGCTCGATCAACACCTTGAGGTTGACCGCAGCCTGGGTGCTGCGCGGGTCGAAGGCTTTGGAGCCCAGTGTGTTGGCTTCGCGGTTGAGTTCCTGCATCAGGAAGTCCAGGCGCCGACCGGCAGCGCCGCCGGACTTGAGTACCCGGCGAACTTCGATGATGTGAGTGCTCAGGCGATCCAGTTCTTCGGCGACGTCGCTTTTCTGCGCGAGCATGACCATTTCCTGTTCCAGGCGCTGCGGGTCCATCTCGGCCTTCATGTCGGCGAAACGGTCGAGGACTTTCTGGCGCTGGGTGGCGAGCATCTGCGGGACCAGTTCGCGCAAGGTCACCACGTCTTCTTCGATGGAGGTCAGGCGCTCGTTGATCAACCGTGCCAGCTCAGCACCTTCGCG
The DNA here is from genome assembly GCF_052112305.1 of Pseudomonas sp. QLc11A. Taxonomy (NCBI): domain Bacteria; kingdom Pseudomonadati; phylum Pseudomonadota; class Gammaproteobacteria; order Pseudomonadales; family Pseudomonadaceae; genus Pseudomonas; species Pseudomonas sp. QLc11A. The sequence continues at coordinate 53,284 of NZ_JAVAJJ010000006.1, read as the reverse complement.
CTCGCGACCGGCCTTGAGTTCCTTGAGGCCCTGGTTGAACAGTGCCAGCGCTTCGGTGTTCAAGGCTTGCGGGTCGGTGGCGTCGCCAACCAGTACGCCGGGCCAGGCCAGGACTTCCAGTGGATTCAGCGCGGCCGGGTTCTTGATCAGGCCGGCGATGGTCTCGGCGGCGGCGACCAGTTGCGCGGCGCGTTCCTGATCGATCTGCAGCGCTTTGCCGGTGTTTTCTTCGGTGAAGCGCAGGGTGCATTCGAGCTTGCCCCGCGATACGCCTTGGCGCAGGGCTTCACGTACCGCGCCTTCGAGGTCGCGAAAGGACTCCGGCAGGCGCAGGTGGGGTTCCAGGTAGCGGCTGTTGACCGACCGCAGTTCCCAGCTCAGGGTGCCCTGGACGCCGGCTTTTTCGACGCGGGCGAAGGCGGTCATGCTGTGCACCATGGCGGTACCTCGCAAGGCAGATCGGCGCAGAACCGTGGTTCCGGGCATCCGATATCAATGAATTAAAGCCGACTGGCAGCAAAGGCGCAGGATTGTAGCGCAGTGACGCGGATGCGCCCAAACACAGGGTGTGACAAAGAGCGGCAGGCCTGCGCCGGCGTGCAGTGCAGAGCCTTCGGTCGTCGGCGGATTTTTTTAGAAGTGCCCAGTAGCGGTCGTCGGCTCTATAATGCTCCGCAGTTTTCCGTCCCCAGTACAGGTATTCCCTATGATACGTCCAAGTGGTCGCGCTGCCGATCAGCTCCGCTCGATCCGCATCACCCGCAACTACACCAAACACGCCGAGGGTTCTGTGCTGGTCGAGTTCGGTGATACCAAGGTCATCTGCACCGTCAGCGTTGAACCGGGCGTACCGCGTTTCCTCAAAGGTCAGGGCCAGGGCTGGCTGACCGCCGAGTACGGCATGCTGCCACGTGCCACCGGCGAGCGTAACCAGCGTGAAGCCAGCCGTGGCAAGCAAGGCGGCCGTACGCTGGAAATCCAGCGTCTGATCGGCCGTTCCCTGCGCGCTGCGCTGGACATGACCAAGCTGGGCGACGTCACCCTGTACGTCGACTGCGACGTGATCCAGGCAGACGGTGGCACCCGTACGGCGTCGATCACCGGTTCCATGGTCGCGCTGATCGATGCCTTGAAAGTGATCAAGAAGCGTGGCGGCCTGAAAGGCGGCGACCCGGTCAAGCAGATGATCGCTGCTGTTTCCGTGGGCATGTACAAGGGCGAGCCTGTGCTCGACCTCGACTACCTGGAAGACTCGGCGGCCGAAACCGACCTGAACGTGGTGATGACCAGTGCTGGCGGTTTCATCGAAGTCCAGGGTACTGCCGAAGGCGCGCCGTTCCAGCCTGAAGAGCTGAACGCCATGCTGGAACTGGCGAAGAAAGGCATGAACGAGATCTTCGAACTGCAAAAGGCCGCATTGGCCGACTGACCGCACCGCTCCAGGCAAGGAGGACACCATGAGTGACGAACAACTGCCGCTGCCCACGCCGAGCCAGGAGGTGCGTCAGTGGGCGATGTTCTGTCACCTGTCCGCCTTGCTGGGGATCTGGATTCCGTTCGGCACGCTGATCGGTCCGCTGATTCTCTGGCAAATGAAGCGCGAGATGGACCCGTTCATCGACGCCCAGGGCAAGGAGGCTTTGAACTTCCAGATCACCGTCGCCATTGCCTCGGCCATCTGCTTCCTGCTGATGGTGGTGATCATCGGGTTCTTCCTGTTCGGACTGGTGGCGATAGGTGCGCTGGTGCTGACGATTATTGCCGGTGTGAAAGCCAATGAAGGGTTTCCTTACCGGTACCCGTTTACCTGGCGACTGATCAAATAACGATCAATCTTCACTTGTAGGAGCGAGCTTGCTCGCACCCACAGAAGCAAAGCAGAAGCAGCGTCAGCCAAGGTAATAAGCAAATGCCCCGATAATTCGGGGCATTTTCGTTTGTCACATCAAATAAATGTTTCAAGTTGTAATGTTTTCTAGTTGTGACAACTATTATGGCAAGTACTGCTGAGTTAATACATTTTTAGTCACAACTGTGCAGTGTCAATATGGCCCTTGTGCTTGGCAATAAGTCAGGGTGATTGATAAAGTTGCCACCACGAAATATTTCAAGAAATATTCTGATATATTCAGACCATTGAAGGTCCTTGAATTCACCATCAATCAGTGTTGAGAGATTCAACCTGTTCAAGAGGCGTGTCCAGGTAAAAAGTTCGCCCCTGAATATATATCCAAGAATAAGTGCAAAATGATTCAGCTTGATTTTTATGGAACATTAGTCGCCGCCTCCCTGGTGCTGTTATTGGGTCGCGGGCTTGTCACACGTGTCGGTTTTTTACGCGCCTACAATATCCCCGAACCTGTAGCGGGTGGCCTGGTGGTTGCCCTGGTTCTCCTGGCCTTGCGCAGCTTCGATGTTCAAGTCCGGTTCGACACTTCGTTGCAGACCCCCTTGATGCTGGCGTTTTTCGCCACCATTGGCTTGAGCGCCGACTTCGCCAGCCTGAAGAAGGGCGGGCGCGTCGTGGGGATTTTCATTCTGGCTGTCAGCGGCCTTCTGCTGGTCCAGAACGCCATGGGCATCGGTCTTGCCAGCCTGCTGGGGCTTGATCCTCTGATGGGCCTGCTGACAGGCTCGGTGACCCTGGCGGGCGGTCACGGCACAGGCGCTGCCTGGAGCGCGACATTCAGCGAGAAATACGGCCTGGCTTCGGCTTCCGAGCTTGCGATGGCCTCTGCGACCTTCGGCCTGGTGCTGGGCGGTCTGATTGGTGGGCCAGTCGCCCGCTTGCTGATCAAGCGAGTACAAGTACCCGGTTGCGTTGAGCAAGCGAAGCCGCGCGCGCCAAAGGGCTTTGAGCAACCGAACAAGGAGCGCTCGATCACGCCCTTCTCGTTTATCGAGACACTCGCGCTGATCGCCGTCAGCTTGCTGGCAGGTAATCTTCTCAATGGCCTGTTGCTCGGCAGTGCATTCGAGTTGCCGACTTTCGTATGTGTGTTGTTTGTTGGTGTTGTTCTGCGCAACGGGCTTTCGGCACTTGGCTTGTATCAGGTGTTTGAGCGCGAAGTCTCGGTACTGGGGAATGTAAGCTTGTCGCTGTTCCTGGCAATTGCCCTGATGTCCCTCAAACTATGGGACCTGGCATCGCTGGCTTTGCCGATCTTTATCATTCTGGCTGTGCAAACAGTCGTCATGGCGCTGTTTGCGATATTCGTGACGTTCAGAATAATGGGGAGCAACTACGATGCGGCAGTACTGGCGGCAGGACATTGCGGTTTCGGGCTGGGTGCCACGCCAACAGCCATCGCTAATATGCAGGCCGTGACACAACGCTACGGGCCTTCGCAGATTGCGTTTCTGGTGGTGCCAATGGTGGGCGCATTCTTCATTGATATCATTAACGTCATCGTGATCAAGTTGTTCCTGGCGCTGCCATTTTTCGTCGCTGTCTGAAGTTAAGCCGGCTTGCCCCATAAAAAATGCCCGTATCTTGCGATACGGGCATTTTTTATGACCGGCTTGGCGTCTGCGAAACGACGCCTCAGATGGTCAGCGTCCAGTCGTAGTCCACGATCAGCGGCGCGTGTTGCGAGAACCGCGGCTGGCGTGGCAAGCGTGCGCTGCGTACGAAGCGGCGCAGGCCCGGGGTCAGCAGTTGATAGTCGAAGCGCCAACCGAGGTTGAGCATCTCCGCCTGTTCGTTATCCGGCCACCAGCTGTACTGGTCGCCTTCCCGGCTGACTTCGCGCAGGGCGTCAACATAGCCCATGTTGCCGACAATCTCGTCCATCCAGGCGCGTTCAGGCGCCAGGAAACCCGGAGATTGCTGGCTATCGCGCCAGTTCTTGATATCCAGCTTCTGTTGCGCCACGTACAGCGAGCCACAATAGATGTACTCGCGACGTTTACGCCGCTGTTTATCCAGATAACGGGCGAAGTCGTCCATTAGCTTGAACTTCTGGTTCAAGTCTTCATCGCCGTTCTGCCCCGAAGGGAGCAGCAAGGTCGCGATGCTGACCTTGTCGAAATCGGCTTGCAGGTAGCGCCCGTAGCGGTCGGCCGTCTCGAAACCGAGACCGCTGATGACAGCCTTCGGTTGCAGCCGCGAATACAAAGCCACGCCACCTTGGGCGGGGACTTCGGCATCGCAGGCATAAAGGAAGTATCCATCCAGTTGGAAGGCTGGATCGTCCAGTTCAAAGGCGGAGGCGCGGGTGTCCTGCAGGCAGATGACGTCGGCATTCTGTGCCTGCAGCCAACTGAGCAAACCACGCTCGACTGCAGCCTGAATACCATTGACGTTCACACTGATGATCCGCATAAATGGCCCCAAAAATCGCGTGCGTGTATGATACACGGCGTCAAGCTAATTAGCTAAATCCGTGGTATTTGGGGTTTTTCATGCAAGCGTATCAGCGCGATTTCATCCGTTTTGCCATCGATCGCGGCGTTTTGCGCTTCGGTGAGTTCACCCTGAAGTCCGGGCGCACCAGTCCTTACTTCTTCAATGCGGGGCTGTTCAACTCGGGTTCGGCCCTGGCGCAGCTGGGTCGTTTCTACGCCGCTGCCATTGCCGAAAGCGGCATTGCGTTCGATGTACTGTTTGGCCCTGCCTACAAAGGCATCCCGTTGGCGGCGACTACCGCTGTGGCCCTGGCCGAACATCACAACCGTGACCTGCCATGGTGCTTCAACCGCAAGGAAGCCAAGGCCCACGGCGAAGGCGGCAGCCTGGTCGGCGCACCTTTGACCGGCGAAGTGCTGATCATCGACGACGTGATCACCGCCGGTACAGCCATCCGTGAAGTGATGCAGATCATCGCCTCCCAGGACGGCGCCAAGGCCGCTGGCGTGCTGATCGCCCTGAACCGTCAGGAGCGCGGCAATGGCGAGTTGTCGGCGATCCAGGAAGTCGAGCGTGACTTCGGCATCCCGGTCATCAGCATTGTTTCGCTGAATCAGGTGCTGGAATTCCTGGCGGACGATCCACAACTCAAGCAACACCTGCCTGCTGTCGAAGCCTACCGCGCCCAGTTCGGCGTTTAACCGCAATTCCCTTGTAGGAGCGAGCTTGCTCGCGATGCACGTCAGAGCGCCGCTTTTCGCCAGGCACCCTGCGTTATCGTTGGCGTTTTTCGCGAGCAAGCTCGCTCCTACAGGGAGTGCGGCAAAAAAAGACCCCGCTCAGCCTGGCTGAGCGGGGTCTTTTGGTTTGCGCGATCGCTTAGTGACGCTTGCGATTGCTGATCAAGGTGCCCACGCCGGTATCGGTGAAGATTTCCAGCAGGATCGCGTTCGGCACGCGGCCGTCGATGATCAGCGAGCTGCCCACGCCGCCTTGGACCGCTTCCAGTGCGCAACGGATCTTCGGCAGCATGCCGCCGTAGATGGTGCCGTCGGCGATCAGTTCGTCGACCTGTTGAGTCGTCAGACCGGTCAGGACCTTGCCCGACTTGTCCATCAGGCCGGCGATGTTGGTCAGCAGCATCAGCTTCTCTGCTTTCAACGCTTCAGCGACTTTACCGGCCACCAGGTCGGCGTTGATGTTGTACGACTCACCGTTGGCGCCGACGCCGATTGGCGCGATAACCGGGATGAAATCGCCTTTGACCAGCAGGTTCAGCAAATCGGTATTGATCCCGACCACTTCGCCCACATGGCCGATGTCGATGATTTCCGGGGTGGTCATCTCCGGGGTCTGACGGGTGACGGTGAGCTTCTTCGCACGAATCAGCTCGGCGTCTTTACCGGTCAGGCCGATGGCGCTGCCACCGTGGCGGTTGATCAGGTTGACGATGTCCTTGTTGACCTGGCCCCCGAGAACCATTTCCACCACGTCCATGGTCGCGGCGTCGGTGACGCGCATGCCGTCGACGAAATGACTCTCGATCGACAGGCGCTTGAGCAGGTCACCGATTTGCGGGCCGCCGCCGTGAACCACCACTGGGTTGATGCCCACGGCCTTCATCAGCACGATGTCGCGGGCGAAGCCGGTTTTCAGCTCCTCGCTTTCCATCGCGTTGCCGCCGTATTTGATCACCAGTGTCTTGCCGACGTATCGGCGGATATAAGGCAACGCTTCGGACAGGACCTTGGCGGTGTTGGCGGCGGCTTCGCGTTCGAGGGTCATTCAGGGCTCCGGGTGAATCAGAACGGTAGTTGGAGATCAGGTGCAACGCGCTTCAACTGGACTTTGAAAACGTCCTTGATGCGCTGCAATTCAGCCTCGTCATCGGCCTCGAAACGCAGCACCAGCACCGGTGTGGTGTTGGATGCGCGTACCAGGCCCCAGCCTTTGGCGTAGTCGACTCGCACGCCGTCAATGGTGGTCAGGTCGGCGCCTGGGCCCCACTGTGCGTCGTGCAGTGCATCAATGATGCTGAATTTGCTCTCTTCGGTCACATGGATATTGATTTCCGGCGTAGAAATATCGTTCGGGAAGGTCGCGAACAGCTCTTCGGCCGAGGATTTTTCCTTGCTGAGGATCTCCAGCAACCGCGCGGCGCTGTAGATGCCGTCGTCGAAACCGAACCAGCGCTCCTTGAAGAAGATGTGCCCGCTCATTTCGCCGGCCAGCAAGGCGCCGGATTGTTTCATTTTCTTTTTGATCAACGAGTGACCGGTTTTCCACATTAACGACCGGCCGCCGTATTCCTTGATCAGCGGAATCAGGCGACGGGTGCATTTGACGTCGAAGATGATCTCGGCGCCCGGATTGCGCGCTACGACGTCGCGGGCGAACAGCATCAGCAGGCGGTCCGGATAGACGATGCTGCCGGTGTTGGTCACCACGCCGACGCGGTCGCCGTCGCCGTCGAAGGCCAGGCCGATGTCAGCGTTGGTTTCCTTGACCTTGGCGATCAGGTCGACGAGGTTTTCAGGCTTGCCCGGGTCCGGGTGGTGGTTCGGGAAGTTGCCGTCGACTTCGCAGAACAGCGGGATGACTTCGCAATTCAGCGCTTCGATCAACTGCGGGGCAATCACGCCGGCCGCGCCGTTGCCGCAGTCGACGACCACTTTTAGGCGACGGGCCAGCTTGATGTCCTGGACGATTTCGGTGGTGTAGCGGTCGAGGATTTCGACTTGGGTGATGCTGCCCTGGCCACTGCTCAGGTTGTTGGTCTTGAGGCGGTCGTGCAGGGCCTGGATCTGTTCGTTGGCCAGGGTGTCGCCGGCAATGACGATCTTGAAGCCGTTGTAGTTCGACGGGTTGTGGCTGCCGGTCAGCATCACACCGGATTTGCCGGCCAGCACGTTGGCGGCGTAGTACAGCGCCGGCGTCGGGACCAGGCCGACATCGCTGACGTGGCAGCCGCTGTCGGCGATGCCTTTGATCAATTGCGCGACCAGCTCCGGGCCGGACAAGCGACCGTCGCGACCGACGGACACATTTGGCTCGCCCTGGGCCAGGCTTTGGGAGCCGACGGCGCGGCCAATCCAGTAAGCGGTCTCGGCGTTCAGGAATTCCGGGACGGTGCCGCGGATGTCGTAGGCGCGGAAGATGCTGTCAGGGAACTTGGGTGCAATTTTGGCCGGGGTGTTCATCTGTGGAAGTGCTCCATCTCGAAAGTGGCTGGACAGGCCGCCGAGTCATTCGGCGACAGGTTCAATCTGAAGGGTATGACGGCGTTTTCCACAGAGAGTTCGTGGTGTGAAAGGGCCATGACGCCCCTGACGGCAAGGGTTTGGCCGGGCAATGCCTTGATTTTCGGTGCTAAACGTTGCAGATGACAATTTGAATTTTGTGGCGAGAGAGCTTGCTCCCTCGCAACGATGGATCTCTATCAACGACTACCGGTATGGCCGAAACCGCCAGTGCCGCGCTCGGTCTCAACAAACTCGTCAACCATCTCGAAGTGAGCCTGTACCACCGGCACCAGCACCAGTTGCGCCAGGCGCTCGCCGACCGGCATGGTGAATTCGGTCTGGCCACGGTTCCAGCAGGAGACCATCAGCGGGCCCTGGTAATCGGAGTCGATCAGGCCGACCAGATTGCCCAGCACGATGCCGTGCTTATGGCCCATCCCCGAGCGCGGCAGAATCAGCGCCGCCAGGTTCGGGTCGCCGATATAGACCGACAGGCCGGTAGGGATCAGCACGGTTTCACCCGGCTTGATCACGGTGTCCTGCTCCAGCATGGCGCGCAGGTCGAGGCCGGCGGAGCCCGGTGTGGCGTATTGCGGCAGCGGGAATTCGGTACCGATGCGGGGGTCGAGGATCTTGGCTTGCAAAGCGTGCATGTAAATTAAACCTGGTTCAGACGTTCGGCGATAAAGGTGATCAGCTGGCGAGCAATCTTGCTCTTGCTGGTCTGGGCGAAAAGAGTGGCGTGAAGCTCGCGATCGATGACGCTGCAGGCGTTTTCTTCGCTGTTGAAGCCAATGCTCGGGTTGGCGACGTCGTTGGCGACGATCAAATCGAGGTTCTTGTCTTTCAACTTGCGCGCAGCGTAATCGAGCAGGTGTTCGGTCTCGGCGGCGAAACCGACACTGAACGGGCGGTCGGGGCGGGTGGCGATGGTGGCCAGGATGTCCGGGTTACGCACCATTTGTAGCAACAAGCCGTCGCCGCTCGTGGGATCTTTCTTGAGTTTCTGTGGGGCGACGACTTCCGGGCGGTAGTCCGCGACGGCTGCCGAAGCGATGAACAGGTCGCAAGGGATGGCTGCTTCGCAGGCGGCGAGCATGTCGCGGGCACTGACCACGTCGATGCGGGTGACTCGATCCGGGGTCGGCAGATGCACGGGGCCGGTGATCAGGGTCACGCGGGCACCGGCTTCCACGGCGGCTTCGGCCAGGGCAAAGCCCATTTTCCCGGAGCTGTGGTTGGTGATGTAGCGCACCGGGTCGATGTTTTCCTGAGTCGGGCCGGCTGTGATCAGCACGTGTTTGCCGGTCAGGGCCTGACGCTGGAAGCAGTCTGCCGCGCACTGGGCCAGCTCAAGGGCTTCGAGCATGCGCCCCAGGCCGACGTCGCCGCAGGCCTGGCTGCCGGAGGCCGGGCCGAAGACCTTGATGTCGCGGCTTTCGAGGGTTTGCAGGTTGGCCTGGGTCGCCGGATCGCGCCACATGGCCTGGTTCATGGCCGGGGCAACGGCGACCACCGCGTCGGTGGCCAGCACCAGCGTGGTCAGCAGGTCATCGGCAATGCCCTGGGCCAGGCGGGCAATCAGATCCGCCGTGGCGGGGGCGATCAGCACCAGATCGGCCCATTTCGCCAGTTCGATGTGGCCCATGGCCGCTTCGGCCGCCGGGTCCAGCAGGTCCAGGTGGACCGGGTGCCCGGACAGGGCCTGCATGGTCAGCGGGGTGATGAACTCTGCGCCGCCACGGGTCATGACCACGCGCACTTCGGCGCCCTGGTCGATCAGGCGGCGAACCAGGTCGGCGCTCTTGTAGGCAGCGATACCGCCGCCGACGCCCAGAACAATGCGTTTCCGATACAGCCGCTGCATAGGCCTGCCTTTCAATTCGTTGGTGACATACGTGGCGAAACCCCCTCCCCAGGGTGAATTCGCCCGCAAAAAAGATGGGCTACGATATCACAGCGACCGCTACGGAACAGCGGCGCCCACAGACAGGGAGGTGTTATGAGTATTCGCGATTGGCCGGCGGCGGAGCGGCCGCGGGAGAGGCTGCTTGAACAGGGCTCGGGAAGCCTTTCGGACGCCGAATTGCTGGCGATATTTTTACGGACAGGCGTGGTCGGTAAAAGCGCCGTGGATTTGGCCCGACACCTGTTGAATCAGTTTGGCAGCCTGCGTTTGCTGCTTGAGGCCGATCAGGAAACGTTCAGCAAGGAGTTGGGGCTGGGGCCGGCGAAATTTGCACAGTTGCAGGCTGCGCAAGAAATGAGCAGGCGCCATCTGGCCGAGCGTGCGCGTCAAAAATCGGCACTGGAGAATCCGCAGGCGGTTCGCGAGTACCTGAAATCAATGCTGCGCCATGAGCCGCATGAGGTGTTTGGTTGCCTGTTTCTCGATTCCAGGCATCAGGTACTGGCGTTTGAGACGCTGTTCCGCGGTTCCATTGACAACACCAGCGTTCATCCGCGAGAGGTGGTCAAACGCGCCTTGGCCAACAACGCAGCGGCATTGATCCTCTGCCACAACCATCCTTCGGGCAACAGTGACCCCAGTCAGTCCGACCGGGTGCTGACCAAGCGTCTGCAAAAGGCGCTGGAGTTGATTGATGTGCGGGTGCTCGACCATTTCATCATTGGCGATGGCGATCCGCTGTCGATGGCTGAGTATGGGTGGATGTAGGGCGCGGCCTCCTGTAGGAGCGAGCTTGCTCGCGATAAACCCGAGAACGCTGCGGGGTGTCTGGCTTCCCGCGTTATCGTTGACGACCATCGCGAGCAAGCTCGCTACTACAGGCTCCTATGTCGATTATTTGAGGCTGACCTTGGAGTAATCCTGCCGCCCGAACGGGCTGACCGAATACCCCTCGACATCCTTGCGCGTCAGCGCGAAGGCCGTCGGGTGGGCCAGGGGCAACCACAGCGCCTGTTGCTGGATCTGCGTCTGCGCCTGTTCGTAGAGCTTGGTGCGCACGCCTTGCTCGCCGGTGGTCTTGCCAGCGCTGATCAGCTTGTCCAGGTCCGCATTGCAGTAGCGGGCGAAGTTGGTGCCGGACTTGACCGCGGCGCAGGAAAACTGCGGCGTGAGGAAGTTGTCCGGATCGCCGTTGTCACCGGCCCAGCCCATGAACAGCAAGTCGTGTTCACCGGCCTTGGCGCGGCGGATCAGCTCGCCCCATTCGATCACCCGGATTTCGGCCTGAATGCCGATTTCCGCCAGGTCGGATTGCAGCAGTTGAGCGCCGAGGCTCGGGTTGGGGTTCAGGAGGCTGCCGGAAGGGCGGGTCCAGATGGTGGTCTGGAAGCCTTCCTTGAGCCCGGCCTTGGCCATCAGCGCTTTGGCCTTCTCGACGTCATGCGGATACCCCGGAAGGCTTTTCGCATAGCTCCAGGTGTTCGGCGGATACGGACCATTGGCCGCTTCGGCGGTGTCTTCGAACACGGCTTTGATGTAATTGGCCTTGTCGAAGGCAAGGTTGATGGCTTGACGCACTTCTGGCCTGTCCAGCGGTGGGTGCTGACTGTTGATGCCGACGAACGCGGTCATGAATGCGTCAGTCTTTTCGACTTTCAGGGTCGGCTCTTTCAGCGCTTCCTGTACGTCCAGAGGCTTGGGCGACAGGGCGATCTGGCATTCATTGCGCCGTAATTTCTGCAAGCGGACATTGGCGTCCGGTGTGATGGCAAAGATCAGCGGATCGACAGAGGGTTTGCCGGCGAAGTAGTCGGGATTGGCTTTATAGCGAACCGAAGCATCCTTCTGGAAGCGCGTGAATACGAACGGCCCCGTGCCGATCGGCTGGCTGTTGAGTTTTTCAGGCGTGCCGGCCTTCATCAGCTTGTCCGCATACTCGGCCGAATAGATCGAGGCGAAGCCCATGCTCAGGGTCGCCAGGAAGGTCGAATCCGCGTGGTCGAGGGTGAAGCGCACGGTCTGTGGGTCGAGGGCGTCGATTTTCTTTATCAGCGCCGGCAACTGCATCGATTGCGCGTGCGGGAAGCCGCTCTGGGCGACTTTGTGCCACGCATTGGCCGGGTCGAGCATGCGGTCGAAGCTGAAAATCACGTCTTCGGCGTTCAGGTCGCGCGTTGGGGTGAAGTACTCGGTGCGATGGAATTTTACCTGCGGGTGCAACTTGAAGACGTAGATCAGGCCGTCGGGGCTGACTTCCCAGCTGTCGGCGAGACTGGCGACCACTTTGCCACTGGCCGTGTCGAAATCCACCAGGCGGTTCATCAGCACGTCGGCCGAGGCGTTGGTGGTGGTCAACGAGTTGTACTGCACCACATCGAACCCTTCAGGGCTGGCCTCGGTGCAGACGCTCAGGGCGGCGGCAAAGGCTTGTGGGCTCAGCAGAAGCGGGGCGAGCAACAGCGGTAGGGCAGCGAGGCGCATGGTCGGCTTCCTTTACAGATCGAAGGCCCATCTGCAAGTGCAGTCTGGAAAAGACTTACCCTAGTGGGCTCTTTTGCAAATGACTATCCCCTTTTTCATTTTGAGAGGACTATAGGCGACTGATTTTGCTGTGCGGCGGTTGAGAAACCCCCTTGGTTGGCCCAATGCCCGATTCTCTGCGACGAGCGGTCGCCATCGGCGATAGCCTTTGTCCAAAGCGCTCGGAGCCCGGAAAACGGGGATTTTGTGAATTCAACGCACACTGAATGTTGTTGCTCTCCAGTCTTTCTGGTATAAAGCAGCGCTCTTTTCTAGGGGCCCGGTTCCTTCACTGTAGGTGTAGCCGGTAAGACCTCTAAAGAAACGCGGCGCCTGGCGCCAAATGACTGAGAGATTAAGCGGCCAACCCATGCCGGGTTGGGCATGTGGTTTTAGAGGGCTGAGGCATGTCTAGAGTATGTCAAGTTACCGGTAAGGGTCCGGTAACCGGGAATAACATTTCCCACGCAAACAACAAAACCCGTCGTCGTTTCCTGCCGAACCTGCAGCATCACCGCTTCTGGGTTGAAGAAGAGAAACGTTTTGTGCGTCTGCGCGTATCTGCCAAAGGCATGCGTATCATCGACAAGCGTGGCATCACTGTCGTGCTGGCCGAACTTCGCCGCGATGGCAAGGTTTAAGGGAGCTAATCATGCGTGAATTGATTCGTTTGATTTCGAGCGCCGGTACTGGTCACTTCTACACTACCGACAAGAACAAGCGTACTACCCCGGACAAAATCGAGATCAAGAAATATGATCCGGTTGTTCGCAAGCACGTGATCTACAAAGAAGGCAAAATCAAGTAATTGATTTTTCTCTCTTACGAAAAAGGCCCGTATCGCGAGATACGGGCCTTTTTTGTTGTCTGATGGTTATGCGTTGCCTGTCAGGGCCTCATCGCGAGCAGGCTCGCTCCCACAGGTTTGTGGTCACCACAGATCCCTGTGGGAGCGAGTTTGCTCGCGATAGCGTCGGCCCGGACAGCGATATTCTTCAGGCCTTCTGTTCAAACGCCACGTAGATCTTGCGGCACGGCTCCAGCACCTCCCAGGTACCGCGAAAACCCGCCGGGATCACAAAGCGATCGCCTGCACGCAGGGTCTTGGCATTGCCGTCGCTGTCACGCAGCACCGAAACCCCTTGCAGGATCTCGCAGTACTCGTGCTCGGTGAAATTCACCGTCCACTGTCCGACTTCACCTTCCCACACGCCAGCATTCAACTGACCACAAGGACTGTTGTAGTGGTTGTACACCGCTTGTTCCGGGTCGCCCTTGAGCACTTTGGCCGGATCCGGGCGGTAACGCTCGGCGGCGGTGGTGGCCTGGCTGAAGTCGACGACGTTCTGGATGTTCATTGTTGTTATCTCCCCGTGATTGCGGCGCGGTTGGTTGATGAGCCCAAAGTCTATGTTTATTAAAATGAACATCGCAAGGCCGTTTGCCGGCCTTATGTCAAATATATTGAAACTTCATGTGCGGCTGGTTTAGGGTGGTGGATGCCTTCGGCCGAAAAGCAGGCTGGCCGGGCAGAATTCCTGACAGCGCCCGCGAAGAACGCGGGTGTCGTATCAATAAGAGGAGGACACTCGCATGACCACCCTGACCCGTGCCGACTGGGAACAACGTGCCCGCGATCTGAAAATCGAAGGCCGCGCCTATATCAATGGCGAATACACCGACGCCGTTTCCGCCGAGACCTTCGAATGCATCAGCCCGGTCGATGGCCGTCTGCTGGGCAGGATTGCCAGCTGTGACGCCGCCGATGCCCAGCGCGCCGTGGAAAACGCCCGCGCCACGTTCAATTCCGGTGTTTGGTCGCGCCTGGCGCCGACCAAGCGCAAAGCCACCATGATCCGTTTCGCCGGCCTGCTCAAACAGCACGCCGAAGAGCTGGCGCTGCTTGAAACCCTGGACATGGGCAAGCCGATCAGCGACTCCCTGTACATCGACGTCCCTGGCGCGGCGCAAGCCCTGAGCTGGAGCGGCGAAGCCATCGACAAGATCTACGACGAAGTAGCCGCCACCCCGCATGATCAGTTGGGTCTGGTGACCCGTGAGCCGGTCGGCGTGGTCGGGGCCATTGTGCCGTGGAACTTCCCGCTGATGATGGCGTGCTGGAAACTGGGTCCGGCGCTGTCCACCGGTAACTCGGTGATCCTCAAGCCGTCGGAAAAATCGCCACTGACTGCCATCCGCATCGCAGCTCTGGCTGTCGAAGCCGGCATTCCGAAAGGCGTGCTGAACGTGCTGCCAGGTTACGGCCACACCGTCGGCAAGGCTCTGGCCCTGCATAACGACGTCGACACCCTGGTCTTCACCGGCTCTACCAAAATCGCCAAGCAACTGCTGATCTACTCCGGCGAGTCGAACATGAAGCGCGTCTGGCTCGAAGCCGGCGGCAAGAGCCCGAACATCGTCTTCGCCGATGCACCGAACCTGCAGGAAGCTGCCGAAGCCGCTGCTGGCGCCATCGCCTTCAACCAGGGCGAAGTCTGCACTGCCGGTTCGCGTCTGCTGGTCGAGCGTTCGATCAAGGATAAATTCCTGCCGCTGGTGATCGAGGCGCTGAAAACCTGGAAGCCGGGCAACCCGCTGGATCCGGCGACCAATGTTGGCGCGCTGGTCGATACCCAGCAGATGAACACCGTGCTGTCCTACATCGAGTCCGGCCATGCCGACGGCGCCAAACTGGTGGCCGGTGGCAAGCGTACCCTCCAGGAAACTGGCGGCACTTACGTTGAGCCGACGATTTTCGACGGCGTGAGCAATGCGATGAAAATCGCTCAGGAAGAAATTTTCGGCCCGGTACTGTCGGTCATCGCATTCGACAACGCCGAAGAGGCCATCGCGATCGCCAACGACACGCCGTACGGTCTGGCCGCTGCGGTCTGGACAGCCGACATTTCCAAGGCTCACCTCACTGCCCGCGCACTGCGTGCCGGTAGCGTGTGGGTCAACCAGTACGATGGCGGCGACATGACCGCTCCGTTCGGTGGCTTCAAGCAGTCCGGCAACGGTCGTGACAAGTCCCTGCACGCGTTCGACAAGTACACCGAGCTGAAGGCGACCTGGATCAAGCTGTAAGTCTTTAAGGGAGGCCTGTTGTAGAACCGGCCTCCCGAAACGACGCAGATCCCTTGTGGGAGCGAGCCTGCTCGCGATAGCGGTGTGACAGTCGACGAAAATGTTGAATGTTGCTCCGTCATCGCGAGCAGGCTCGCTCCCACAGTGTTTTGTGTTGTCTGTAAAAACAATAAATCCACAGGAGCGTGGAACATGCGTTGGGCGACTTATTTCGCCGTATTGGCATCTGTCCTGAGTGTCGGCTTGGCCTTGGGCGTTAGCATGCCGCTGGTGTCGTTTCGCCTGGAGAGCTGGGGCTACGGCTCGTTTGCCATTGGTGTCATGGCCGCGATGCCCGCCATTGGCGTCCTGTTGGGGGCGAAAATCTCCAGCCATCTGGCGGCGCGATTCGGCACGGCCAATCTGATGCGCCTGTGCCTGTGGGCCGGGGCGGTTTCGATCGGATTGCTGGCGCTGTTACCGAGTTATCCGGTCTGGTTGGTGCTGCGGTTGATGATCGGGGTGATCCTGACCCTCGTATTCATCATCGGTGAAAGCTGGATCAATCAATTGGTGGTCGAGGAGTGGCGCGGGCGGCTGGTGGCGCTGTATGGCAGCAGTTATGCGCTGAGTCAGCTGGCAGGCCCGGTGTTGCTGGGGTTTCTCGGTACCGAAGACGATTATGGCTTTTGGGTGGGTGTCGGTTTGCTGATGGCGGCTCCGTTCCTGTTGCTGGGCCGCAGTGGTGCGCCGAGCAGCGAAGCCAGCAGCGTGACCTTGAGTGATTTGCTCGCTTTCTGTCGTGGCCTGCCGGCGATTGCCTGGGCGGTGTCGCTGTTCGCCGCGTTCGAGGCGATGATTTTGACTCTGTTGCCGGTCTATTGTCTGCGCCAGGGCTTCACCACGGAGATCGCACTGGCGATGGTCAGTACGGTGGTGGTCGGCGATGCGGTGCTGCAGTTGCCGATTGGTGCGTTGGCCGATCGCTTGTCGCGCCGGGCGTTGTTTACCGGCTGCGCAGTCGTCTTGCTGGTGTCTAGCCTGGCGATTCCGATGCTGATCGATACGCTGCTGATCTGGCCGCTGTGGGTCCTGTTTGGCGCCAGTGCCGGCGGCTTGTTCACCTTGTCGCTGATCCTCATCGGCGAGCGTTATCGCGACGATGCGCTGGTGCGGGCCAACGCGCACATCGCTCAGTTGTGGGGCATCGGTTGTCTGATCGGGCCGCTGTTGGCGGGCGCCGGCAGCCAGTGGATCAGCGGCCATGCGTTACCGTTGCTGATGGCGGTCGGGGCCTTGGGCGTGTTGATTGTGGTGTCGCGGCAAGGGGCGTTTGGTGCGGTGCAACCGGCTTAGCTGAGAATACAAAATCTGTGGCGAGGGGGCTTGCCCCCGTTGCGCTGCGAAGCAGTGCCAAGCCCCCTCGCCACAAGAGCTCCGCCAGGCAGCAGCTACAACATCCGCTCCAGCCCAACCATGTTGCTCAGCCAGGCATTGAAACGACGCCACCAGCTCCCTGGCTCCTTGGTCAGGGTGTGCATTTTTCCGTCGTCTTCCGTGCTCCAGACAATCTGACCGTTCTCCAGCTCCACTTGATAGCTCAGGGCTGGCGCCATGCCCTGCAGCGCCAGTTCGCGGACCCGTGCAGCCAATTCCGGGCTGTCCACCAACACGCCGACCTCGGTGTTCCACAGCACTGAGCGCGGATCGAAATTGAACGAGCCGATAAAGGATTTCTGCTGGTCGAAGATCATCGCCTTGCTGTGCAGGCTGGAATCGGAGCCGCGATAGGAGCTGCTGGAAAACAGATGCGGCCCGCTACCGCTGCCGCCTCCCTCGCCGGGTTGGCGACGCAATTCGTACAGCTTCACGCCGTGCTCCAGCAATGCCCTGCGATAGGGCGCATAACCACCGTGAACCGTGGGCACGTCCGTGGCTTCCAGTGAATTGGTCAGCAAGCGCACCGAAACGCCGGCATCGGCGCGTCCGGTCAGGTACACCAGCCCCGGTTGGCCGGGTACAAAGTAGGCTGAGACCATGATCAGCTCTTTGCGGACGCTGTCTAGTTCAGGCGCCAATTGTGTGGTCAGCAGCAACTGCGGGTCGGGCTCGCCCTTGGCCAGTACCTTGCTCGGCGCATCCCACAATGCCTGGTTCCAGGCCCAGATCAGTTCGCGGCGCCAGATGTCCAGGCGCGGATGGGTGGTGAAGGTCATCAAGTGTTTGTAGAGTGCGTGATCCTGCCTGCGGGTTTCCGCAAGGGACTCTTCCAGTCGGGCGCGGGTGTTTTCCAGGTCGCGCAGGGTGGGTTTGCTCGACAGGAATTCGTCGATCGGCTTGCTCAGGGCGCTGTTCCAGTATTGGTCGAAACTGTGCCCGAGTTGCTCGGCAACCGGGCCGACACCGAGCAAGTCGATGTCGGTGAAATTCATGTTGGGCTCGGCATCGTAGTACTCATCCCCCAGATTTCGCCCGCCGACGATGGCCATGCTGCTGTCCGCCAGCCACAACTTGTTATGCATGCGTCGATGCTGTTGCGACAGGTTGAGCAGCCGGCCTACGGTACGTGTCACCCCCGTACTGCGGCCCAGGTTCAGCGGATTGAACACGCGGATCTGGATTTGCGGGTGCGCGGCGAGGGTGGCAATGACGCGGTCCAGGCCGTCGCTGGTCATGTCATCAAGCAGTACCCGCACCCGCACGCCCCGGTCGGCGGCCTTGAGTAATTCCTCGATCAACATGCGCGTGCTGATGCCGTCGTGGACGATGTAATACTGCAAATCGAGGCTGCTTTGGGCATTGCGGATCAATTCGGCGCGGGCGGTGAAGGCCTCGGTGCTGTCCGATAGCAGGCGGAAACCCGATTGTCCCTTGTAAGGCGCGGCCTGTGCCTGGACCGAGCGGCCGAATGCGGAGTCTGAAGCCGGCAGCGCCTGACTCGGTACACGCTGTACGTCGAGGCTGGCGCAACCGCCCAGGAACGCGGCGAGTAGCACAAGAGCAAGCAGGGGCTGTCTGACTCTCACGTAGGATCGTTCCGTTTGGCGGCATAGTCAGGCATATGGACGCTGAATCCAGAATAAAAGTCAGTCGCTGAGCTGATCGGTTTCCGCCAGCAGTTTGATCGCTGTCGCACCGACCTTGCGCACCGCCTCTTCGATCTGCGGTGTTGGCTTGGCAGCGTAGTTCATGCGCAGGCAATTGCGGTACTTGCCCGAGGCGGAAAAAATACTGCCCACTGCAATCTGTACGCCCTGGTCGTGCAAGGCGCGATTCAGTTTCAGGGTGTCGAAGCCTTCCGGCAGTTCGACCCACAGCATGAAGCTGCCTTGTGGGCGACTGGCGCGGGTGCCGGCCGGGAAATAGCGGGTCACCCAATCGATCATCATGTCGCGATTGCGCTGGTATTGCGTGCGCATCCGCCGCAAATGCGGTTCGAAATGGCCGCCCTTGAGAAATTCGGCGATGGCGATCTGCGGTTGCGGCGCGGTGGAGCCGGTGCTGATGTATTTCATGTGCAGCACCCGTTCCAGATAGCGGCCGGGCGCGACCCAGCCGATGCGCAGGCCCGGTGCCAGGGTCTTGGAAAACGAACTGCACAACAGGACGCGACCGTCCTCATCGAAGGACTTGATCGTGCGCGGACGTGGATAGGTGTAGGCCAGTTCGCCATACACATCGTCCTCGATGATCGCCACGTCATAGCGCTGGGCAAGCGTCAACAGCGAGCGTTTGCGCGACTCCGGCATGATGTAGCCCAGCGGGTTGTTGCAGTTGGGGGTCAACTGTATGACCTTGATCGGCCACTGCTCCAAGGCCAGTTCCAGCGCTTCGAGGCTGATGCCGGTCAGTGGATCGGTGGGGATTTCCAGGGCCTTCATGCCCAGGCCCTTGAGGGTTTGCATCGCACCGTGAAAGCTCGGCGAGTCTACCGCCACAATGTCTCCCGGTTCGCAGATCGCCCGAATGCTGGTGGACAGCGCTTCGTGGCAACCGGTGGTCACTACCAGGTCGCTGGCGCCCAACTGGCAGCCGGAATCGAGCATCAGGCGGGCGATCTGTTCGCGCAGTTCGAGGTTGCCGTGGATGTTGTCGTAATACAGACCGGGCATGTCCTGCCGCCGGCTGATCCGTGCCAGGTCGCGCAGCAGTGGCTTCATGGTTGGACTGGTGATGTCCGGCATGCCGCGGCCCAGTTGCACCACGTCTTTGCGCGGCACCGCGCGTATCAACTCCAGCACCTGATCCCATTGGGATATGTCCACCGGCCGTTGGGCCGGGCGGCCGACTGCCGGCAAATCCGGCAGTTCGCGGCTGGCCGGGACAAAGTACCCGGACTTGGGACGCGGCGTGGCCAGCCCGCTGTCTTCCAGCACCCGATAGGCCTGCTGCACTGTGCTCAGGCTGACGCCGTGCTCGACGCTCAGCGCCCGTACCGAGGGCAGCCGGTCACCGGGGCGATAGAAGCCCTGTTCGATACGCGTGCCGAGCAATTCGGCCAGGTTGACGTAAAGGGTCATGGTGCAGCCTCGATAGGGATGATTCGGTTAACCAGTACAGATCAGACGAAAAAACGGGATTCAGTGGCGGAATCGGCAAAACTGTATGGAGTTAATACAGTTGCTTTGAATCTGTAATGCTTTTTCCCGCCCGCGCATCATGGAACCTCTGGCTACCCAAGTAAACAGGAGCATCCAAGATGAACGGTTTGAGCGATGTGCGGCTGACATTACACAGTCAGGAACTGGCGACAGGGCAGAACAACGGTGCGCGGGAGGCGGGCATGCACAATGCGTCGTCCGGCCAGAGTCGTTGGGACCAGTTCTGGCGCCGGCTGCACACGCGCAAGGCGTTGCTGGCACTGACTCCCGACCAGCTCAAGGATATCGGACTGACACGGGAGCAGGCGCTGGAGGAGGGGCTGAAGCCTTTCTGGCGGATCTGAATGTTGCAGTGTTCTTCCGGGCCTCATCGCGGTCAAGCCCGCTCCCACAAGGACCGGCGGTGAGCGCAAATTTTGTGAGCACCATCATACCCAGTGGGAGCGGGCTTGCCCGCGAAGGCGTCAGAGCTGACACCGACAATCCTTCAGACCAACTCTTTGAGCCGATGCCACAACATCCCCAACGCCAGCAACGGTGAGCGCAAATGCTTGCCGCCGGGGAAGGTGATGTGCGGCACCCTGGCGAACAGATCGAAGCCGCCGCTGTGCTGGCCGCTGATGGCTTCGGCCAGCAGTTTGCCGGCCAGGTGCGTGACATTCACGCCATGACCTGAATAGGCCTGGGCGTAATACACGTTCGGCTGGTCCTTGAGCCGCCCGATCTGCGGCAGGCGGTTGGCGCCGATGCCGATCATGCCGCCCCATTGGTACTCGATCTTCACTGCGCTCAGTTGCGGGAAAACCTCGAGCATTTTCGGGCGCATGTACGCGGCGATGTCTTTCGGGTCGCGGCCGGAGTAATGGCAAGCGCCACCAAACAGCAGGCGCCGGTCCGCCGAGAGCCGGTAGTAGTCCAGCGCCACCCGTTGGTCACAGACCGCCATGTTCTGCGGCAGCAGGGCGTGGGCCTGTTCTTCGCTCAGTGGTTCGGTGGCGATGATGTAGCTGCCGGCGGGCAGGACTTTACCGCTGAGTTCCGGATTGAGGTTGTTGAGGTAGGCGTTGCAGCCCAGCACCAGGGTCTTGGCGCGCACCGAGCCCTCGGCGGTATGGACCTTGACCTCGGGGCCATAGTCGATGCGGGTCACGGCCGACCGCTCAAACAGTCGGACTCCCAGTCGTTGCGCCGCCGCCGCTTCGCCCAAGGCCAGGTTCAGTGGGTGCAGGTGCCCCGAGCCCATATCGACCAGGCCGCCGACGTACCGTGTGGAGCCGACCACGGTGTGCATCTCATTGGCTTGCAGCAAACGGGTCTCGTAGCGATATCCGAGGCTGCGCAGTTCTTCGGCATCCTCGGCGAACCCTTCAAGGTCGCGTGGCTTGTTGGCGAGGTCGCAGTAACCCCAGGTCAGGTCGCAGGGGATCTGGAAGCGCTCGACCCGTTGCCGGACGATTTCCACGGCTTCCAGGCCCATGAGTTTCATTTGCCGCACGCCTTCGGCACCGATGACGTTGGCGAATTGATCGAGGCCGTGGCCGACGCCGCGAATCAGCTGCCCGCCATTGCGTCCACTGGCGCCCCAACCGATTCTGTGGGCCTCAAGCAACACCACGCTGAGCCCGCGTTCGGCCAGCTCAAGCGCCGTGTTCAACCCCGAAAACCCGCCGCCCACCACACAGACATCGGCCCGCACTTCGCCTTTGAGCACCGGAAGTTCGGGCTGCGGCAGGCTGGTGGCGGCGTAGTAGGACGCGGTGTGGTTCAGAGCAGGCTGTTGAGCACGGGGGGTCATGTGCGTGTTCCTGATTCTTGCGTTTAGAAAATTTGACGGAGCATATGCCGGACCTTCCCGGACGGGCAACATTGGTCGGCTGGTGCTGTCTGGATCGGGGATTTTGCGTCAGAATCGCGCTCTATTCCGCTTTGGGTCACCGCTGCAATGAGCTGCAACAGCCAGACAATCCGCACATTGCGCCAACAGATTCCTTCGTTCGAGTGCGTGCCCGGCTGCCATGACTGCTGCGGGCCGGTGACCACCTCGCCGGAAGAAATGTCGCGCCTGCCGCGCAAGACGCGCGCCGAGCAGGATGCCGCCATGGAAGAGCTCAACTGTGTGCATCTGGGGCCCAATGGCTGCACTGTGTATGGTGAGCGGCCGCTGATCTGCCGGTTGTTCGGCACCACCAAGACCTTGCCATGCCCCAATGGGCGCGGGCCGGTGGAGTTGATTCACCCGCGGGTGGAGAAACAGGTGTTCGAGTATATGGCTTCGAACCGGCAGGTGTTGGTCTGACCCTCGCATGAATCAAGTCCAGCGAGTCGACGCTATCGCGGGCAAGCCTGCTCCCACAGGATCGCCGCTGTACCTGTGGGAGCAGGCTTGCCCGCGATGGGGTCGGTCCACACACCGCAAATCTCAATCCGGAATCGGCAGGGTCAAACTCTCCTTCACCTCTTCCATCACGATATAGCTCTTGGATTCCCGCACATGGGGCAGCTTGAGCAGAATGTCGCCCAGTAACTTGCGGTACGAGGCCATCTCGGAAATCCGCGCCTTCACCAGGTAGTCGAAATCCCCTGACACCAGATGACACTCCAGTACATGGGGCAATTTCAGCACCGCGCGTCGGAACTCTTCGAAAGTGTCGCCGGATTTGTAATCCAGGCTGATCTCGACGAACACCAGCAGACTACCCTTCAGATGTTGCGGGTTTAGCCTGGCGTTGTAGCCCATGATGATCCCCTCGCGCTCCAGTCGCCGGACCCGCTCAGTACAGGGCGTGGTCGAGAGCCCGACCTTTTCCCCAAGCTCGGTAAAGGAAATCCGCCCGTCCGCTTGCAGGATCCGCAGGATGTTGCGGTCGATCTTGTCCAGCTCACGTTTAGTCTGAGTGTTGGTCCGCATAGGGGATGCGCCTCCGTGAAAAGGGTTTTTGCCGAGAATTGTCGCCAAATATAGGCGCTTATATAGTGAAAAGCACTGGCAAATCTTTTTTACACTGCGCGCATCTAAAGCTCTGAACAACAAACGTCAGCGGTTAGCCGCGATGAGGGATATGAAAATGCGCGTCATGGTCTTGGGCAGCGGCGTCATCGGTACCACCAGTGCTTATTATCTGGCCCGTGCCGGGTTTGAAGTGGTGGTCGTCGACCGGCAGCCGGCTGCTGCCATGGAGACCAGTTTCGCCAACGCCGGGCAGGTCTCGCCGGGTTATGCCTCGCCGTGGGCTGCACCGGGTGTGCCGCTCAAGGCCATCAAGTGGCTGTTGCAGCGCCACGCGCCCCTGGCAATCAAGGCCACTGCCGACATCGACCAGTACCTGTGGATGGCACAGATGCTGCGTAACTGCACCGCCAGCCGTTATGCGGTGAACAAGGAGCGCATGGTCCGTCTGTCCGAGTACAGCCGTGACTGCCTCGATGAACTGCGCGCTGAAACCGGCATCGCCTACGAAGGCCGCAGCCTCGGCACCACCCAACTGTTCCGCACCCAGGCTCAACTGGACGGCGCCGCGAAAGACATCGCCGTGCTGAAAGAGTCCGGCGTGCCGTTCGAACTGCTCGACCGCGAAGGCATCGCTCGCGTTGAACCGGCGCTGGCCAGCGTGACTGACATCCTCGCCGGTGCCCTGCGCCTGCCGAACGACCAGACTGGCGACTGCCAGATGTTCACCACCAAGCTCGCAGAAATGGCCGCGAACCTCGGCGTGCAATTCCGTTTCGGCCAGGACATTCAGCGCCTGGACTTCGCCGGTGACCGCATCAATGGCGTGTGGATCGACGGCAAGCTGGAAACCGCCGACCGCTACGTGCTTGCTCTCGGCAGCTACTCGCCACAACTGCTCAAGCCGCTGGGGATCAAGGCGCCGGTGTACCCGCTCAAGGGCTACTCCCTGACTGTGCCGATCACCAACTCGGCGATGGCCCCGACCTCGACCATTCTCGACGAGACCTACAAGGTCGCGATCACCCGTTTCGACAACCGCATCCGCGTCGGCGGCATGGCCGAGATTGCCGGTTTTGACCTGTCGCTGAACCCGCGTCGCCGGGAAACCCTGGAGATGATCGTCAACGATCTTTATCCTCAGGGCGGCGATCTGGCCCAGGCCAGCTTCTGGACCGGCCTGCGTCCGACCACCCCTGACGGCACCCCGATTGTCGGTGCCACTCCGTTCAAGAACCTGTTCCTCAACACCGGTCATGGCACGCTCGGCTGGACCATGGCTTGCGGCTCCGGCCGTTTGCTGGCTGACCTGATGGCGAAGAGAAAGCCGCAGATCAGCGCCGAAGGCCTCGATATTTCCCGTTATGGCAACAAAACCCAGGAGTCTGCAAAGCATGTCAATCCAGCGCCAGCTCACCAATGAGCGCATGAGTCAGATCGTCACCCATAACGGCACGGTTTACCTGGCCGGACAGATAGGCGACGACATGAACGCCGGGATTGAACAGCAGACCCGTGAAACCCTCGCCAACATCGAGCGTTTGCTCGATCTGGCCGGCACCGACAAGCACAACCTGCTGTCGGTGACGATTTACCTGAAAGACATCGATGCGCATTTCGAAGGTATGAACGCGGTGTGGGACAACTGGCTGCCAAAAGGCGTCGCCCCGGCCCGTGCCACCGTTGAAGCGAAATTGTGCGAACCGGAAATCCTGGTCGAGCTGTCGGTTGTAGCCGCTCTGCCATAAGCTTTCAGTCAGATCCCTCTCCCGGTGCTGTTGGCGGTTCACGCTGTCAGCCAGCGCCGGTTTTTCTTCCCGATAACCCGACCAGAAGTCTGCCGCCATGCGCCCTGCCCGTGCCCTGATCGACCTTCAAGCCCTGCGCAACAACTACCGAATCGCCCGTGAACTCACGGGGGCCAAGGCCCTCGCGGTGATCAAGGCCGATGCCTATGGCCATGGCGCGGTGCGTTGCGCCCAGGCGCTGGAAGCCGAGGCGGACGGGTTTGCCGTGGCCTGCATCGAAGAGGCGCTGGAGCTGCGGGCGGCGGGCATTCGTGCACCGGTCCTGCTGCTGGAAGGTTTTTTCGAAGCCGATGAGCTGGCGCTGATCGTCGAGCATGATTTCTGGTGCGTGGTGCATTCGCTATGGCAACTCGAAGCCATCGAGAAAGCGGCGTTGAGCAAGCCGATCACCGTGTGGCTGAAACTCGATTCGGGCATGCACCGCGTGGGGCTGCATCCGGCGGATTATCAGGCGGCCTACCAACGGCTGCTGGCCAGCGGCAAGGTCGCGAAAGTAGTGCTGATGAGCCACTTTGCGCGTGCCGATGAACTGCACGAACAAGCCAGTGCCGATCAGGTGGCGGTATTTGAAGCGGCGCGCAAGGGCTTGTCCGCCGAGGTCAGCCTGCGCAACTCGCCGGCGGTGCTTGGTTGGCCGCAGATTCCGAGCGATTGGGTGCGTCCCGGCATCATGCTCTATGGCGCCACGCCGTTCGAAGAGGCCAACGAAGTTGCCTCACGCCTGCAACCCGTGATGACCCTTGAGTCGAAAGTCATCAGTGTCCGCGAACTGCCGGCTGGCGAGCCAGTCGGTTACGGCGCCAGGTTCGTCACGCCCAAACCGATGCGCATTGGTGTGGTGGCCATGGGTTACGCCGACGGTTACCCGCGTCTGGCACCGACCGGCACCCCGGTGCTGGTTGCCGGGCAGCGCAGCCAGTTGATCGGCCGGGTGTCGATGGACATGCTCTGCATCGACCTGACTGATGTGCCACAGGCCGGTCTCGGTTCGACCGTCGAGTTGTGGGGCAAAAACATCCTTGCCAGCGATGTAGCCATGGCAGCCGGGACGATTCCTTACCAGATTTTCTGCAACCTTCGCCGGGTGCCACTGCTCTATTCCGGGGCTTAGTGCGCAAGGCTCGAGACCGGAAGTCGCCTCGCTGAGCAGGATTCAGGTCAAGGTGTTGTAAATACTGAACGCTGTCGCCATGATAACGTCCACTATTCCAACAATTTTGAATCCTGGAGGCGCAAGCTTTGGACGTCGGTGAACGACTGCAATCCATCCGTAGGCTCAAAGGCCTTTCCCAGCGTGAGCTCGCCAAACGGGCGGGTGTCACCAACAGCACCATTTCGATGATCGAAAAGAACAGCGTGAGCCCTTCGATCAGTTCGTTGCGCAAGGTGTTGGGCGGGATTCCAATGTCCATGGTCGAGTTTTTTTCCGAAGAAATCCTGCAGGAAAAGCCGACCCAGATCGTCTACAAGGCCAACGAGCTGATCGATATTTCCGATGGCGCCGTGACCATGAAACTGGTCGGCCGGGCGCACCCGAGCCGGGCTATCGCATTCCTCAATGAAATCTATCCGCCAGGCGCCGACACCGGTGACGAGATGCTCACCCATGAGGGCGAGGAAACCGGCATCCTGGTTGAAGGAAAACTGGAGCTGGTGGTCGGTCTCGAAACTTTTGTCCTCGAAGCTGGTGATAGCTACTACTTTGAAAGTACCAAGCCACACCGTTTCCGGAATCCGTTCGATGCGCCTGCGCGACTAATCAGCGCAGCCACGCCGGCGAATTTCTAAGAAAAGAGGCGTCCTGCCAGCATCGCAGAGGCGTCCGGGCCGTTTTTCCGCCGCCGCCTAAGACCCTTGCGACTTTGGGGTTGTTTCAGTGCGACGGGCTTACCGCTATACTTGCGCCCGCCTGCGAACCGTGGCCGTAGGCGTGACTAGCCACCATTGAGGGTGAACGCGTGAACCTAATTATGAAAATGCTGGCTGCACCAGCAACCGTATTGGCCCTATGGGCTGTCAGTGTCAGCGCTCAGGCTGCGACCAACGACGATATCGCCAAACGCCTTGAGCCAGTCGGCCAGGTCTGTGTTCAGGGTAAAGAGTGCAAGGGCATGGAAGTGGCCGCTTCCGCCGGCGGCGGTGGTGGTGCAAAAACCCCGGATGAAGTGATTGCAAAACATTGCAACGCTTGCCACGGTTCAGGCCTGTTGGGCGCACCGAAAATCGGTGATGCTGCCGCCTGGAAGGAACGTGCCGATCACCAGGGCGGCCTCGACGGCATCCTGGCTAAAGCCATTACCGGTATCAACGCGATGCCGCCTAAAGGCACCTGCGCCGATTGCTCCGACGCTGAACTCAAAGGCGCTATCCAGAAGATGTCCGGCTTGAAGTAAGCGCCAGATCTTCCGCAAAAAACCGTCTTCGGACGGTTTTTTTGTGCCCCCATTCCCTGTAGGAGCGAGCTTGCTCGCGATGAATTCGAAGGCGCCGTGGGGTGTCAGGCTCGCCGCGTTATCGTTGACGACCATCGCGAGCGAGCTCGCTCCTACAAGGTATTTGTGTCGGGCGGTTGGCCGATACAGGCTGTTCATTGCAGCAAAGACCCGGCAATCTCGGTCCAAACCCAAGTCATGGAACGTGAGGGAGGATCCGATGGTTCAGCTGTGCTCTATCGAACAGGCAGTCGATGACGTCCTGGCAAGGTTGCCGGCGCATATCCACATGGGCTTGCCTCTGGGGTTGGGCAAGCCCAATCACTTCGTCAACGCGCTGTATCGACGAATCGCACAGTTGCCCGAGCGACGGCTGACGATCTACTCCGCGTTGTGTCTGGGCCGCCCGCCCTTGGGCGACGGATTGCAGAAGCGCTTCCTCGAACCCTTTGTCGAACGGGTTTTCGGCGATTATCCGGAGCTGGATTTCCTCGCCGACCTGCGTCGCGATCAACTCCCGGGCAACATCCACATCCAGCAGTTTTTCATGCAGCCCGGCAGCCTGCTCAACAGTGCCACGGCGCAGCAGGATTACGTCAGCAGCAACTACAGCCATGCAGCCCGGGACATCAATGCCGCCGGGCTAAACCTGGTGGCGCAACTGGTGGCCAGCCATGCCGAGCATCCCGACCGCTTGAGCCTCAGCTGCAACCCCGACATCACCCTCGACCTGTTGCCGATGATCGCCAAGCGCCGCGCCGCCGGAGAAACCATCCTGATGGTCGGCCAGGTGCACAACGATCTGCCTTACATGCCCGGCGATGCGGAACTGGGCATCGACACCTTTGACCTGCTGATCGATGAGAAAGACCACACCACACTGTTTTCCACGCCGAACATGCCGGTGGGGTGCCAGGACCATTTCATCGGCCTGCATGCCAGCACCCTGGTGCGTGACGGTGGCACCTTACAGATCGGCATCGGCTCCATGGGCGATGCGCTGACGGCGGCGCTGCTGGCGCGGCAAGCGGACAACGACGCTTACAAGGCGTTGCTGGCCGACGTAAACCTCAGCCACTGGGCGCAACTGATCGAGCACGAGGGCGGTATCGAACCGTTCGCCAAAGGCCTGTATGGCTGTAGCGAAATGTTCGTCAACGGCTTGTTGGTGCTGGCCGATGCCGGAATCGTACGGCGCAAGGTTTATCCGGACGTGGCGACCCAACAGCAGGCGAATGCCGGCACCCTCGACGAGGCTGCGCAAACCGATGGCGTCTCGGTGCACGGTGGTTTCTTCCTCGGTCCGCGCAGCTACTACGAACGCCTGCGCGAATTGCCACAAAACAAGCGGCTCGAATTCAACATGACCCGCATCAGCTACATCAACGAGCTTTACGGGCAGGAAGAACTCAAGCGCTTGCAGCGCCTGGATGCGCGGTTCATCAACACCGCGTTCACCGTGACCTTGCTTGGTGCCGCGGTGGCGGATCAGCTCGAGGACGGACGTGTGCTCAGCGGCGTAGGCGGGCAATACAACTTCGTGGCTCAGGGTCATGCACTGCAGGGTGCGCGCTCGGTGCTGCTGCTGCGCAGCTGGCGTGAGTCTGGCGGTGACGTCAGCTCGAACATCGTCTGGGAGTATGGCCACTGCACGATTCCCCGGCACTTGCGGGACATGGTGGTCACCGAATATGGCATTGCCGATCTTCGTGGAAAAACCGATGCTGGAGTGATCGAGGCCTTGCTCAATATCAGCGACTCGCGTTTTCAGTCGGGATTGATTGAACAGGCGCAGAAGGTCGGCAAATTGCCCAAGGACTTCTGTCTCGATCCACGCTTTACCGATAACAGTCCGCAGCGGTTGCAGGAGATCCAGGCGCGGCATCCGCTGCTCTTTCCAGAGTATCCACTGGGCTGTGATTTCACCGAGATCGAGCAAGATGTATTGCGGGCACTGAACTGGCTCAAGAGCAAGTTCAAGCTGAGCGAGGTGCTGGAACTGGGCAAGGCAGCGCTGGATGCGCCGGAGCCTGCGTCGTTCCCGGAGCATCTGGAACGCATGGAGCTGGCCAATCCTGAAGGACTGAAGGAGGATTTGTATCAGCGGTTGCTGCTGGCTGGCCTGAAAGCCACCGCGCAATAACAGCCAACATAAATCAAATGTGGGAGCGGGCTTGCTCGCGAAGGCGGTGTGTCAGTCAAAAATCAGTCGACTGACACACCGCCTTCGCGAGCAAGCCCGCTCCCACAGGGGGAATTGCGGTGTGACGGCTTACTCGATGAAGGTCACGACACCATCTGCCAGCGACTTCACGCGGGCCAACGACTCTACGCGATAACCCTGTGAATCCAGCTCCGCACGACCGCCCTGAAACGACTTCTCGATCACGATGCCCAGCCCCGCCACGGTAGCGCCGGCCTGTTTGATGATCGAAATCAGCGCCTGGGACGCCTTACCGTTGGCCAAAAAATCATCGATGATCAGCACACGATCGCTGCTGGTCAGGTGGCGCGGGGAGATCGCCACGGTGCTTTCGGTTTGCTTGGTGAACGAGTACACGGTCGCCGACAGCAGGTTTTCGGTCAGGGTCAGGGACTGGTGCTTGCGGGCGAAAATCACCGGCACACCGAGGTTCAGGCCGGTCATGATCGCCGGGGCGATGCCCGAGGCTTCGATGGTGACGATCTTGGTGATGCCCGAGTCCTTGAACAGCGTGGCGAATTCGTCGCCGATCAGCTTCATCAGTGCCGGGTCGATCTGGTGGTTCAAAAAGGCGTCGACTTTCAGGACCTGGTCGGAAAGCACAATGCCTTGTTCGCGAATTTTCTGGTGCAGGGCTTCCATGAAGCTGTCCTCTTTTGGCGCCTGTGCGCCGAAGGTCATATAAAAGTGGTCAATTCTAGCGCTTTAACATCGCGCGTATATCTGCCAATGCGTTGTTGCCCCGCACGGCTTTGACTTCGGTCGGTGTGTCGTCGTTGCCTTCCCAGGCCAGATCGTCCGGCGGCAGCTCATCGAGGAAGCGGCTCGGCGCGCAATCGATGATCTCGCCGTACTGCTTGCGCTTGGCGGCGAAGGTGAAGGCCAGGGTCTGGCGCGCGCGGGTAATGCCCACGTAGGCCAGGCGACGTTCTTCTTCGATGGTGTCGGCTTCGATGCTGGAACGGTGCGGGAGGATTTCCTCCTCCATGCCCATGATGAACACGTAGGGGAATTCCAGGCCCTTGGACGCATGCAGGGTCATCATCTGCACGCCTTCGGCGCCGTCTTCCTCTTCCTGCTGACGCTCGAGCATGTCACGCAGGACGAGTTTGCCGATGGCGTCCTCGACGGTCATTTCGCCTTCTTCGTCTTTTTCCAGGGTGTTCTTCAGCGCCTCGATCAGGAACCAGACGTTACCCATGCGGTAATCGGCGGCCTTGTCGCTGGAGCTGTTGGTGCGCAGCCAGTTCTCGTAGTCGATGTCCATGACCATGCTGCGCAGGGCCGAGATCGGGTCTTCGCCGGCGCACTGCTCGCGCACCCTGTCCATGAAGCGCTTGAAGCGCGACAGGCGATCGGTGAAGCGGCTGTCCAGATGCTCGCCCAGGCCGATTTCGTCGGTGGCGGCGTACATCGAGATCTTGCGCTCGGTGGCGTAGTTACCGAGCTTCTCCAGCGTGGTCGAGCCGATCTCGCGGCGCGGCACGTTGATCACCCGCAGGAAGGCGTTGTCGTCATCCGGGTTCACGATCAGACGGAAGTAGGCCATCAGGTCTTTCACTTCCTGACGGCCGAAAAAGCTGTTGCCGCCGGACAGGCGATACGGCACCTGGTGGTGCTGCAATTTCAGCTCGATCAGCTTGGCCTGGTAGTTGCCGCGATACAGGATCGCGAAATCGCTGTACGGACGGTCGGTGCGCAAGTGCAGGCTGAGGATTTCCATGGCCACACGCTCGGCCTCGGCGTCCTCGTTGCGGCAGCGGATCACGCGGATCTCGTCGCCGTGACCCATTTCACTCCACAGCTGCTTTTCGAATTCGTGGGGGTTGTTCGAGATCAGCACGTTGGCGCAGCGCAGGATGCGGCTGGTGGAGCGGTAGTTCTGCTCCAGCATCACCACTTTCAAGGAAGGGTAATCTTCCTTGAGCAGCATCAGGTTTTCCGGGCGGGCGCCGCGCCAGGCGTAGATCGACTGGTCGTCGTCGCCCACCACGGTGAACTGGTTGCGTTTGCCAATGAGCATTTTCACCAGCAAATACTGGCTGGCGTTGGTGTCCTGGTATTCGTCCACCAGCAGGTATCGCACCTTGTTCTGCCACTTTTCCAGGATGTCGGCGTGTTCTTCGAACAGCTTCACCGGCAGCAGGATCAGGTCGTCGAAGTCCACTGCGTTGAACGCCTTGAGCGTGCGCTGGTAGTGGGTGTAGACGATGGCGGCGGTCTGCTCCTTGGGGTTGCGCGCGTTTTCCAGGGCCTGGGCCGGCAGGATCAGGTCGTTTTTCCAGGCGCCGATCATGTTCTTGATCTCGTCGACACCGTCGTCGCCCGAGTATTCCTTCTGCATGATGTCGGTCATCAGGGCTTTGACGTCGGTCTCGTCGAAGATCGAGAAGCCCGGTTTGTAGCCCAGCCGCACGTGTTCCTTGCGGATGATGTTCAGGCCCAGGTTGTGGAAGGTGCAGACCGTCAGCCCGCGACCTTCACCGGCACGCAGCAGGGTGCCGACCCGTTCCTTCATCTCGCGGGCAGCCTTGTTGGTAAAGGTCATGGCGACGATGTACTGGGCGCGGATGCCGCAGTTCTGGATCAGGTGCGCGATTTTGCGCGTGATCACACTGGTCTTGCCGGAGCCTGCACCGGCGAGCACCAAAAGAGGGCCGCCGACGTAGCTCACGGCTTCTTGCTGCCGGGGATTGAGTCGGGACATAGGTAATTTCAGGAGTCAGTCACGAAATGGGCCGGCATTTTAACAGGCTCAGCGATTTGTGCTGCTCTGTCCGACTTGTGACGTACCGCGCTATCTGTAATTGCCGGTTTTGTTACTTTCACGCAGGATGCGCAACGAATTTGCGGCTAATGTTCGTAATTCCAGATACAAAGGGCTCGTTTTGATAACTGATGTCATTGTCATTGGTCATCGGGACGGCATAATGCCCGTCGCCTACATCTTTGCAGAGTCTAGGGAGCTAGCTTGTCTACGCCTGTCGAACCCTTGCGTTTGCTGCTACTGGCCGAAGAGCCAGCGTGGGCAGCGTTGTTGCGCGAGTGTCTGGCTCCGATGGGGAGCTCGGCCGTGCTCATCAGCGCGCCGAGTTGGGAGTCGGTCAGCAGCTTGTTCGATGACAACCGCAGTGCGGTGTTATTGACCATCCCGCAACTTCAACCGGCGCCGGGCCGTTGCAGCCTGCCGACGGTGTTGTTGCTCGACCATGAGCCGCTGACCCCGCCCGACGGTGTAAGTGACTGGCTGGTGCGCGATCATCTCGATCCGGGCATGTTGCGCCGCTGCCTGCGTCATGTGCGCGAACGTGGCGTCCTGGAAAACACCCTGCAACGCCTGGCCGAGCAAGATCCGCTCACCGGCATCGCCAATCGCCAGGGCTTTCAGACCCTGTTGACGGCGCGCCTGGCGGAAAACGACGGTCGCGGCCTGGCCCTCGGTCATCTCGACCTCGACAATTTCCGTTACGCCAACGACGCCCTCGGTCATCAGGCCGGTGACCGCCTGATCCTGCAGGTGGTGGCGCGGCTCAAGAGCCAGCTTGAAGCCGGCGATCAACTCGCGCGCCTGGGCAGTGATGAATTCGCGCTGCTGATCGACACCCGTCGTGCACCCCAGCGTGCCGAGTGGATGGCCGAACGCATCAGCGAAGCGCTGGCCGAACCCTACTGGGTCGACGGCGAAAGCTTGTTGATCGGCTCCAGCCTGGGCATCGCTTACGCCCGGGCCCAGGCCGGCGCGGACCCGCTGATGTGGCACGCGCACATTGCCATGCAGCAGGCCAAAAGCACCCAAGGCTGCACCTTTCACATTTTCAACGAACGCATCAATCGCAATGCCCGCAGCATCGCCGACCTCGAAACCGAACTGCGTCGGGCACTTCGCCGTGATGAGCTGGAGTTGCACTACCAGCCACGGCTGAACCTTGAAGACGGACAGATCGTCGGCCTCGAAGCGTTGGTGCGCTGGCGCCATGCCGAGCGCGGCTTGCTGCCACCAAGTGAATTCGTGCCGCTGGCCGAGCAAAGCGGTCTGATCGTGCCGCTGGGCTACTGGGTGATTTCCCGGGCCTTGCGCGACATGCAGGCGCTGCTTGAGCTGGGTTTGCCGCCGTTGCACATGGCGATCAACCTGTCGTTCCGGCAATTCCAGGACAGCCAGTTGCTGTCGACCCTGAGTCGCCTGATTGCCGAGCGCGGCGTCGAGGCGCAGTGGCTGGAGTTCGAACTGACCGAAACGGCCGTGATGCGCCGCAGCGACCTGGTCAAGCAGACCATGGACGCACTCGGGCGCCTCGGTGTGCGCTTCTCTCTCGACGACTTTGGCACCGGCTTCTCGTCGTTCGTGCACCTAAACAGCCTGCCGATCACTTTGCTGAAAATCGACAAGAGCTTTGTCGGCGGCATGGAGCAGCGTGAGGAAAACCGCAAACTGGTCCACGCGATGATCAACCTGGCACACAACCTCAACCTTGAAGTGGTCGCCGAAGGTGTGGAGACATCGGAGCAGCTGGATCTGCTGCGCGGGTTCGAATGCGATCAGGTGCAGGGGTATTTGATCAGCAAGCCATTGCCGCTGGCCGAGCTGGTGGAATATCTGATGTTTGGCTCCAGCCAGCAGCCGGCGCTGGAAGTCGTAAGCTGATCACGAGTAATTGTTTGCCACGGAACCCTGTAGGAGCGAGCTTGCTCGCGATGGTCGTCAACGATAACGCTGGTTGGCAGGTGCCCCGCGGCGTTCTCGTGTTTATCGCGAGCGGGCTCGCTCCTACAAGGGATCTCAGTCGGGCTGAGCGACTTCGAAGCGCTGCTCTGACGTCGTTTCGCGCTTGATCATCCGCTTCATCTTCCACTCAAACCCCAGCGTCAGGCTCACCGCCGCACACGCCAGCCCCAGCGCCAGGCCCCACCAGACACCCGTTGGCCCCCAGTCCAGGTGGAACGCCATCCACCACGCGGCCGGAGCGCCAATCAGCCAATAGCACCCCAGGCCCACCAGGAACGTGGTCTTGGCATCCTTGAGCCCGCGAATGCAGCCCATGGCGATGGTTTGCGTGCCGTCGAACAGCTCGAACCATGCCGCCACCGCCAGCAGGCTCACGGCGAGGTTGATGACATCGCGGAACGCCGGGTCGTTGTGGTCGAGAAACAAACCGACCAACTGATTCGGCAACAGCCAGAAAACCATGGCGAAACACAGCATCGCCGCCGCCCCGAACGCAATGCCGACCCGCCCGGCCAGCCGCGCATCCAGTAGTTGCCCGGCGCCGTAATGCTGACCGATGCGCATGGTGATCGCATAGGAAATCCCCGCCGGCACCATGAACGCCACCGAGACGATCTGCAGGGCGATCTGGTGTGCACCCAGTTGCGTGCTGCCCATGGTGCCCATGCACAGCGCGGCGAAGGCAAACAGCCCGACTTCCACCGCGTAGGTGCCGCCAATCGGCAGGCCCAGACGCCACAGTTCCTTCAGGTACTGGCGGTTCAGCCGCGACAGGCCCTGACGCAGCGGATAGGCCTCATAAGCCGGATGCCGGCGAATGTGCCACGCCAGCGCCAGGGCCATCAGGTTGGCGACAATCGCCGTGACCAGCCCGATGCCCATCAGCCCCAGTTTCGGCAGGCCGAACATGCCGGTAATCAGCGCATAGTTGAGCAGGAAGTTGGCCACGGTCCCGCCCAGGCTGATAACCATCACCGGTGTCGCGCGGCCAATGGCGCTGGTGAACCCGCGCAGGGCCATGAAGCTCAGGTAGCCGGGCAGGGCGAAAGGCAGGAAGATCAAAAACTGCCCGGCCATCTGGACATTGCTTTCGGTCTGGCCGAACAGCAGCAGCACCGGTTTGAGGTTCCACAGCAGCAAACCGGCGACCAGCGCCATCAGCCATGCCAGCCACAACCCGGCCTGGGTCAGCCGGGTCGCCCCGAGAATGTCGCCGGCCCCCTGACGGATCGCGACCAGAGTGCCGACGGCAGCAATCACGCCGATGCAGAAAATCGACACGAACGAATAGGTCGCCGCGCCGAGTCCGCCACCGGCCAGAGCCTCGGGACTCAGGCGCGCCATCATCAGGGTGTCGGTGAGGACCATCAGCATGTGCGCCAACTGCGAGGCAATCAGCGGCCCCGCCAGCCGCAGGATGGCCCAGAGTTCAGTACGTGCTGGATGCTGCATGGTCATCACGCTCGATTCTGGAAGTGGACAGGAAAGCGTCGATTCTCGGCGCTCTGCGGCGTTTGCACAAAGGGATAAAAAGGATGGGTAGCATGATTCAAACTCATGCAGGATAGTTTCTGCTAGGGTATCCAAAAACCGCTGTAGGAGCTTTCTTGATGTCGCGTCGTCTCCCTCCCTTATATGCCCTGCGCGCATTTGAAGCGGCGGCGCGACACACGTCGTTTACCCGGGCCGCGGAAGAACTGTCGATTACCCAAAGTGCGGTCAGCCGACATATTCGTACGCTCGAAGAACATTTTGCCTGCCGCTTGTTTCATCGCAGTGGCCGCAACCTGCAACTGACCGAGTCGGCCCGTTTGTTGTTGCCGGGTATTCGCGAGGGCTTCACCGCCTTGGAGCGCGCCTGCAATACCTTGCGCGCCGAAGACGACATCCTGCGCATGAAAGCCCCGTCGACCCTGACCATGCGTTGGTTGCTGGCGCGCCTCAGTCGTTTCCGTCATCTGCAACCGGGTAACGAAGTGCAGCTGACCAGTGCGTGGATGGACGTCGATTCCGTGGATTTCAACGACGAGCCGTTCGACTGTGCGGTGCTGTTAAGCAACGGACATTTCCCTCCGGACTGGGAGGCGATTTACCTGTTCCCCGAAGAGTTGATCCCGGTCGGCGCGCCCAACCTGCGGGGCGACCAACCCTGGGATGTCGAACGCTTGAGCAACGCCGAGTTGCTGCACCCGACGCCGGACCGCCGCGACTGGCGCAACTGGCTGGAGCGCATGGGCCTGGCCGAACAGGTGTCGCTCAAGGGCGGGCAGGTGTTCGACACCCTGGAACTGGGCATGATCGCCGCCGCACGGGGATATGGCGTGTCCATGGGCGATCTACTGATGGTGGCGGAAGATGTGGCGCAGGGACGTCTGAGTTTACCGTGGCCGACGGCGGTCGCCAGCGGCGAAAAATATTACCTGGTCTGGCCGAAAACCCGTCCCGGAGGTGAACGTTTGCGCCGGCTCAGCGATTTCCTCTTGGGAGAGGTTCAGGCGATGGAGTTACCGGCGGTCGAGCACCTGAGCTGAATCATCGCGGGCAAGCCGGATCAGTCCCCAAACTAATCGCACTTGGCATTGCTGGATAATTCCTTGCTTGCCTGTTTCAACTGGTTGCCCAGTTCGGCCGCGTTGGTGCTGTTGTAAACCCGGCCACCGGTGTTTTCAGCGATGCAACGTGACGGGCCGCCAACACCGATTTTCACTACGTTGACCCGCAGGCGCGGTTGTTCCCTGGCGATTTGACGGGATACCGCGCACACGTCCTGCCCGCAACCGTCTTCTCCGTCGACAAACATCACGATAACCGCATCGTTATTGCGCCCGTCGACGGTACTCGCCGCGTGGGCCAGGCTGTCGGCCAGCGGTGTGCCATCGTCGGGAACCAGACCTCGAATCCCGTTGATCAGCCGCGGGCGGTCGCCGAACTTGAACACACCCCGGTCCGGTGTTCTTTCGCAGCCGGCGAAGGTGATCAGGCGTGTGTCGATCTTCGGGTCCAGCCCGTTGATCATGCTTGCCAGCGAGTCCTTGGCGACGTCCATGCGGCTGGGTTTGGCGGTGAGCCGCATGGTGCGGTTCGGGTCCAGGAGCTTGTTGAGGTCACTACCGAAGTACCAGTCCTCGTCGGCTTTCACTGACTTGATGTTCAAGTTCATCGAACCCGAAGTGTCGAGCACCACCACGAACTGCGGGATCTCTGCGTTCGGCGCATTTTTACGGCATGCGAAGTTGTCCAGCGTCGGGGCTGGTGGTGGGGCAGCCACTACCGGTTTTGGTGGTGGAACTGGTTTGGGTGGCGGTATCGGCTTGGGTTCCGGTGCCGGTTTTGGTGGCGGGACCGGCTTGGGTTCCGGTACCGGTTCTGGCGCGGGTTCTGGTACCAGAGCAGGTTTCGGTTCCGGTTCCACAACAGGCTCGGGGACTGGCTCAGCCGGTTTCTCAACCGGCGTCACCACCGGCGCTACAGGCGCTACAGGCGGAACCACGACCACCGGCTCTCGGTGCAGGAACCACCAGAGCCACAGCGCCAGAAGCAGCAACAGCAGCGCGAGCAAAGCCGCCGCGATCCACCAGCCACGACGCGATGGCGGCACGACCGGCACCACCGGCGGCACGATCGGTTTGGGCGGGCGCTGGTTCCAGCGCACCACCAATGGCTCACCGTTGAGGCTGTAGAGTTTGTCCAGCTCAGGCGCGCCGAGCAGGCTGCGCAGGTCGTCCGCTTCCGTCGGTTGACCGCGATTTTGCAGTTCATCCGCCAACTGTCCGAGGGACGTCTGACGCACTTCATAGGTTTCCAGCAAGCGTCGTTGCGCGTCCTCGTTGAGGTCGGCATAGGGCGTGGGTTGGCCACCCAGTTCGGTCCACCATTCCAGCACGTCACCGCTGCCCATCCGCGGGATAGCAAACAGACTGGCGACGGTTGGCGGAAAGTGTTTCTGGATGAGGGCGACTTTGGCTTGCAGCGCACTCATCCCCTCCGTTGTGGCTTGCGCATCCCTGATGACCCGCTGCATGACGACAATTCCTGAAAAAGTGCAGGCATCCGTCGGGATGCCCTGCGGGGTGAAAGGTTACTCTTCGTAGCCGAGGCTGAATTGCAGCTGATTGACCTTCTTCTGCAACGCTTTCAGCTCTTGCTGCTTGGCCGCCAGTGTCGCGGGTGTTGATTTGGTCGTTGGCGCCGCTTGCGAAGCCTTGAGCTGCTTCTCGAGGTCGGCAATCTGCTTCTGCACCTGGGCTTCATTGCCCCGCCGAGCCTTGAGCGAGTTCAGCAGTTGCGCCAGCGACTGATTAAGCGCTGCCTGGGATTTCTGCTGGCTGGCCAGATCGGTCTTGGTGCTGAGCTGCTGGGACTGAATGTTCTCGTACACCTGGCGGAACATTGCGTTTTGCTGACGGGACTCGCTCAGGGCCAGCTCCTTCTGCTTGACCTGATCGCTGTAACCACCGGAGTAGTCGCAGTTCATCTTGGTCAGCATGCTGCTGTCGCGATTGGTCGCATCGCACTCGCCAGGCTGGGTCGCGCAACCGCTCAGGGCAAGGACGGCAGTGATGACCATCAGTTGTCGTAGTGTCATGTGCTTAGCCCAGGGTGATTGCGGAGCGTTGGCTGTACAGAGCGTCAACTTCTTTCTGCAAGGAGACGACTTTCTGGTTCATTCTCTGAATGTTCATGTCCACCTGCCTGATCTCGGCGCTGGTGCCTTGTGTACGCTCGGCGTCTGCCACTTTGCTGTACTCGGTGACTTTGGTACGCATGTTGGCCAGGTCTTTACGCAGGCGCGCGATGTCCGAGTCGATCCCGGCGATTTGCGCCTGAGCCTTGCTCTTGTCGACTTTCTTGTTGGCGATGTCCTTTTTGATCTGGGCAATTTGCGCCTGGTCATCATTGATCACTTGCTGAGCGGTCGCGGTACGGGCGATCACCTTCTGCGTGTCTTGTTCGACGTCGCTGTTCATCTTCGCCAAACGGGTGGTGGTGTCGGCGTATTCGGCGCGACGTTGATCCAGGTAATAGTTCGCGCCCATGGCCACGCCACAGGCGGTAATGCCGGCGGCGATGACGCACACGGTTTTGTTGCTGCTGTTGGACAGCGCGCAAGCGAGGATGCCGACACCGGCGCCGACGGCGCAGGCCTGGTATCCGGACTTGCTGAAGAACTCTGCGTCATTGCCTTGGGTCAGGCGCGGGTCGGCACCGTCGCCTTCGCCGAGCATAGAGCTGCCGGTGTTGGCGCAACCGGTCATTAACAGGCTGCCGGCGACAACGAAAGCGATCTGTAGCTTGAAGCGAGTCCAAAGGCTGCGCGACATGGTGAAACTCCTGCGTAACGGTGTTGACGCGTTGTTATTGAGTGACGGTTTTGCAGCTGGTCAGCCAGGCTTCAGTGTCGATTTTCTGTTTTTGCAGAAATGCCTTCTGATTGGCCCAGTGGGTGCGCAAGTAAGGTTTCAGGTCTTGAAGCTGTTTGTTACGGGTGAGGATTTCTTCCATTACCGGGACTTGCGTTTCAAGCAGTGGCTGGCCGTACAAGGTAGCGGATTCCACCAGGCTGCTGGCGTAGTAACGGCTGAGTTTGTGCAGGCGATCCTTTTGCTCCGCGAGTTTGCCTTTGCGCATGTCGCAACTGGCGTCTTTGTCCGCGCTTTCGCAATTGAGCTTGTAGTTCTTTTGCAGGAAATCCACGTACTGGCCGTCGTCGAGCATCTTGGTGCAAAGGAACGCACCCAGGTTGAGGCTGGCGCGAATCGCCTGATCGCGGGTTTCTTCCTGCTGCTGGTTGCTGGCACGCAGCTGGTTTTCCAGAGCCTGGAGTTTTTCCTTGAGCGCTTTGTCTTCGACGCCCGAGGCGAGGCTGTTCAGGGATTGTACTGTGCCTTTGTTGGCGGATTCGGTTTCCTTGCTGCCGGTGCCGAGTTTCTTCCAGCTGCTTTCAATGCTGGCGACCCGTTCACGAGAGGTGAGGGTCGTGGAGACCAGCACCAGTCGCAGGCCGGTGGTCTTGTTTTTCACCTGGCCTTCAGCATTGTAATACGGTTCCTCCTTGCGCAAGGCGGTCCGCAGGTCGGCCTGCGCGGTCAGGTAGTTGCCGCCACGCACGACGTAGCCGCCGGCCTGACCGTGCTGGCGGTCAAGTTTGTTCAGGCGAAACGGCTCGAACATCATTTCGTCGACGTTGCCGAGCATGTCATGCAGGCCCAGCGGGTTGGGCTTTTGCAGACCGGTCAATTGCACTTTGCCGTTGGACGATTGTGCACCGGCGAACCACTCGTAGGCGTTGATGCCTTCTGGCATCGGGTAGTGTGTGTCGCGGAATTCAGCAGCACCGACTTCCAGCCCGCCGCGCGCGGCGAACTCCCACTCGACTTCGGTCGGCAGCCGCAAGAAGCCCTGCGCGCCGTCTTCCTTGGGCAGTTTGCCGGCGGCGT
Source organism: Pseudomonas sp. QLc11A (assembly GCF_052112305.1). Taxonomy (NCBI): domain Bacteria; kingdom Pseudomonadati; phylum Pseudomonadota; class Gammaproteobacteria; order Pseudomonadales; family Pseudomonadaceae; genus Pseudomonas; species Pseudomonas sp. QLc11A. The sequence goes on along the minus strand of NZ_JAVAJJ010000006.1, from coordinate 13,045 downwards.
TTTTGCGCAGCCACAGGTTGTACTTGTCGGCGGCGTCGATGGCTTGCACCCAGCTCACCGCCGTTTGTGGCACGCGCATCTTGGTGGCGGCGGTGGGGCAGGTTGTTTCGGTCAGCGCGGCGTATTGCAACTGACTCATCTCGTACTTGGCCATCAGGTAGTAGCGGGATTTTTCGTTCTTGGCCCCGGTAAAACTGCCGGCGATAAAGGTCGGACGGGTCTGTTCGACGTAGCCGTATTCCGCACCGTCCTGGCCGATGTTGATCGGATAGTCGTCGAGCGGACCGGCGACCGGGATGAACACCTTACGGAACACCATCGAGCCTTCGCAAGGCATTGGCAGCACCACGTCGGAGGCGTCGGGCATCGGGTTGTAATACTTCTCTTCCCAGCCCGCGGCCGAGGTGTCGAGCACGTAGCCGAGGCTCAGGGGCAACAGCAGGCCAAAACGTTTATAGCTCACGCAGACTCTCCGCAGGTTGGATGTTGATGGCGCGCAGTGCGCCGATCACGGCCACCAGTGCAGCGACCAAAAAGGTCAGGAGCAGGGCGGCCAGGCCATGCCAGACAGTGATGTGGCAAACAAAGGTGCCGGTGGCCTGGCTGCTGCCGAGCAGGTAGTCGAACAAATGACTGCCCGCGGTATAAAACCCCAGCCCGCCAACGTAGCCGGCCAGGCTCAGCAAGAGCGCTTGCAGGACCACGAAGCCGCCGACGGCCCTGCGTTTGAAACCCAGCAGACGCAGGACCGCCAGGCTTTTGCGCTTGCGGTCGATGTTGGCCAGGAACGCGCCGACCATCGACGCCACACAGCCGATCAGCGCCGCCACGGCGATCACACTGAAGATCAGCCCCAGGACATGGTTGATGGCTTTGACGTTGTCGATGTCGGCCAGTCGGCTCGAGGTTTCGATATGTTGTTCGTTGAGCCAGCGTTCCAGCGGTGCGACCTGATCGATGTCGCGCGCATACACGCGGGCGCGGGCATACAGCGGTTGCAGATTGTCCTGAGGCTTGCCGGTGGCGATACCGAACGCACTGACCTGATAGCCGTCGCGAAAGCGCTCCAGATCCAGCAACAACGGCGGAGCAACAAACCCGGCCGCGCGACCGAAACGGGAACCGTCGAGCACGGCCAGTACCGTCAGCGTCATCTCGCCACGTTCATTGACCCCATCCAGGCGGCGCAAGGCCTGTAGTTGCACGCTGTCGCCGACCTTGGCCTGCAAGCGTTGCGCGGCGCTGGCGCTGAGGATCACTTGATTGCCGACGGGGTTGAGTGACGCCAGGCTCAGTTGCGGGTCGCCCGGCTCGGTGGCGATGATTTCCGCACCGTCGACAAACCGTTGCATGCCGATCAGCAGGTCAGCCTGGGTATTGAGCGAGCGGGTCTGGCCGAGGGCAAAACCAGTCTCGGGGCGTAGGCGTAAACGCTCTATCCAGGCCGTGTCGTAGTTGCCGTTGCTGAGCATCTTCACTTCAAGGTTGCGCGGGTCGCGCAGCAGTTCGTCCTGCAACTGGCTGACCACCCCGTGCTTGAGCCCGAACAGCAACAACAACGGTGCGATCACCGCCACCAGGGAGGCGGCGATACACAGCGAGACCTTGCGGTCGTGCCAGAGGTCTTGCAGCGCCAGTGAGCCCAGCAGGTGCAAGCGATCAATCCATCGGTTCAAACAGAGTCTCTCCCTGATGGCTGACAGCGCCGAGTCGAGGCAAGCCGAAAACCTTCAGCAAGGCCCAGTCATGGGACACAACGAGTGCACTCAGGCCCATGCTCGACACCAGGCTCAACAGCAACTCGAACAAGCGCCGGGCACTGTGAGGGTCGAGCGCGGCGGTCGGCTCGTCGGCCAGCAGGAGCAGCGGTTCATGGGCAATCGCACGAACGCAGGCCACGCGCTGGCGTTCGCCGATCGACAGGGCCTGAGGTTGTTTATCCAGCAACCCTTGCAGGCGCAACACGTCAACGGCGTGGTCGATGTGCTCGCTCTTTGCCGGCATCCCGAGTAAACGGCGTGGCAAGCTGATGTTGTCACGTACGCTCAGGAACGGCAGCAAGCCGCCGCTCTGCAAAATGAATCCCAGATGCCGTGAACGCACCGCTGCAAGAGCCGGCTGGTCGTCAGCGGCCAGCAGTTGGGCAATATCCTGAGCGTGCGTCGGGCCCAGGCGAAAGCGCTCGAGTTCCACCGGTACGAGCAACAGGCCGATGGCTTCGAGCAACGTGCTTTTACCGCTGCCGCTCTCGCCGGTGATGGCGAGGATTTCTCCGACGCCGACCTGTAAGTTCGGTAGTCGCACGTGATGAGCCTGTGCGCCTTCACCACGGCGTACCAGCAGGTTCTTGATATCGAGCATGGGCGTCTCGTTAAGGCATCATTTCCAGTGGTACGGGGTAGACGTTGTCCCGCGCATCACTGTCTTTGGCTAAAGCTACCCAACGGTCGACATCGGCGTTGTAACGCTGGTAATGCCGCAGTTTGGTATTCAGCGTGCGGATGAATTTTTCTTGCGCCAGACCGTCCCAGCTCTTCCAGGTCTCTTCATCCAGGTTCAACACTTCACTCTGATAGGGCAGGTCTTCGAGGTATTCACCGAGGACGCCCATGTCCGCCAGTTTGGCGTTACTGTTCTGTTTGAGCTGATTGGGATCGGCGCCCATGGTCGCTGCCACGGAACGCAGGCGATCGAACATTTCCGTCGGTGAAATCAGGCCTTCGTTGGCGGCATCGAGAATCTGCTTCATCACGTCGCTCAAGTCGCTGAGCTGTGACTTGGTCAGCAATACCCGCACGTCGGTGGTCGGGATGTTCTGCTTGATCAGGTCGCGGTCGGTGATCCACGCCTTGAACACTGGCGGGGCTTTGCTGTTGGTCTTCTCGCCGAGATAGGCGAGTTGCATGGCGTGGCCGATCAGCGCCGCGTCTTCGAGCATTTTCTTCTCGGCCGGATCCTGCTTGGCGTTCGCCGCGCTGCCGATGGCGTCTTCGCCCATATAGGCGGCTTTCACTTGTGTCGTGATCGCCCCGGCCAGAGCGTCAACCTTGCGCCCGAACTCCTGCACATCGCCAGCATTCACCGGGTAGTACAGCGAGGTGTTGGTGCCAGGGTAGATCGACAGGTTCTTGTATTGCGCTTCAGCCTTGGCGTGGTCCTTGGCTCCGGCCGGGGTTTTCAGGTGCAGGGTGTAAATCGCCACGCCCGGGTTGGCGGCTTCGAGCCGCACCTGTGCGGCGCTCAAACCGGTTTTCGACAGCTTGTCGTCGCCTTCGATGGCGCCCGCATCGGTGATCAGCACCACGTAGCGCGCGCCGAACTGGCTCCAGTCGACCTTGTCGATGCTCTCCATGACACCGGCAAACGAGTCTTCATCGAAGCTGCTGCTCGACACGGTGGCCTGTTTGAGGTCGGCGATCTTGGCGAAAAAATCGGCGCTGTCTTTCACCTTGGTAGGGTCGGCGTACATCTTGGTAGTGTATTCCAGCCCCGGCACCGCTTGGGTGTTGGAGCGGAAAGCCACCAGGCCGAACTTGACCTGCTTGCCGAGATTCTGCGCTTCGATCTTCTGGTAAACCTTGCGGATCGCCTCGCGGGTACGGTCGATATAGGGGTCCATCGAAATCGTCGAGTCGATAACAAATACTACGGCTGCACTGAATTCCTTCAGCTGGTTGGCCTTTTTCTCTTCGGCTTCCTTGCTGCCGGCAGCGCTGTGAGCAGCACCGCCCTTGGCGTTCTTGTCATCCGGCTTGCTGACGGAGGCGACGTTGAGCAGGCGCGTGCGAAAACCGCTTTCGGTCATGACCTCTTCGCCACTGAGCACCGGCAGCAGGTAGAACTGCTTTTGCAGGTCGACGAAGTATTCCGGTTCTTCAGCCAGTACGCCCGGTGCTTGCTGGCCCTTTTTCAGCGTGGCTCGCAGCGGCGCGACTTTGCTGACCGGATCCGGCGCATCAAGGATGCCTTCGACAGTGGCTCGGTCCTTGAAGAACAGTAAGCGGTCGCGGTTGGCTGGGTTGGTGAAGGCCAGTGTCAGTTGCATCTTCCAGTCGGTGGTACAGCTGGCGGGCAGCCAGCCAATGGTTTTGCCGTAGCTGTCAGGGCCGACTTTCAGCCACTCGGCATTGTTCGCCTGGGCGCGCTCGTACACATAAAAGCGGCTGAAGACTGGTTGTGGGTCGCCTGCCGCACTGCCCGCCGTCGGGCTGATTTTGCAGCCTGGTGTGGTCAGCACGCGTTGGAACAGGGTCTTTTTACCGGTCTGGATCAGCGGTTTGTCTTCAGCCTGGGACGGCGGGCTGATGCACAGTGCGAGCAAGACGGCACCGCTCAGCAGGAATCGACTCAGGGGTGAACGCATCACTTCTGCAACTCCTCGAAGCGCTGCTTGGCTTCGGCGTTGTTCGGGTCCTGGGTGAGGATGGTTTCATACCAGTAGGCGGCGGTGGCGTTGTCCGCAGCCGGGAAGCACTCGCTGGCCTTCAGGTATTTTGGGTCGTATTCGCGGGCATAGGCGTTGGCGATCAACGTATCACCGGCCTGGGCGCGGTTGGCGTACAGACGCTGGGCGACGCCGCAGTGTTTACCGTCCTTGGCCTGGTTGATGATCTCCAGCAACTTGGCACTGTCGGGTGCCGCCTTGATGCAGGTTTGGACGAAGGTCAGTTCGGGCAGGCTGTTCATGCTGTCGAGGGTGCAGGCTTGGGCATCTGCGCCGGCTGGTGCGGAACCAGCGGCTGTGGCCACTGGAGCAGGCGTCGGGGCGCGCTTGTAGAACCAGAAACCGGCGCCGGCCGCCAGCAGCATCACCACAATCAACAGACCGATCAGGCCTGTGTTGCTTTTTTTCACCGGTGCGGGAGGCGGCGTATAGGCGGGCTCGGTGAGTACCGACTCCAGCTCCACTTCTGGCTCGGCGGTGGACAGGGTTAGCTCAGGCAGCTCTGGGATCTCCGGTGCCGGTGCGCTCGGCGCCGTCAGTTCGGCGCCGCCGTAAGTCGAGCGTGTCTGACCACCAGCCGTGGACGGCAGCACGCCAACGCCTGGACGAACCACGCCTTTGTCGGTGTGGCCTTGGCTCTGTTCGCGCAGTTCGATCTGGAATTGCGAGTTGGCGCCGCCTTCCAGCAACGGGTCGACCACCTCCGGGCCGACCTGCGTTTCCAAAGCTTCGCCGTTGGCCGTGAGCTTGAAACGCGAGACCTTGAACCAGAATGGATTGTTGCTCCAGGCCTTGTGGTCCTGGAGGTAAAAACCGTCCTGGTTGCGCTGAATGGAAAACTCCAGCTGTTGCTCACCACCCTGCCATTTCTTCACAGTGAAACGGGCCTGGCCAGGCACATTGGGCTCTAACGCGAGCAGGTCGACACGAATTGGCATTGCTTATCTCGCTGTGAAGGCTGTGAGCACGTGGCCCAGCCGTTCGTTCTGTTCAGGGGTAATTTCACGTCCGGCACCATGGCCGGCATTGTCTTGCGTGATGTAGGCCAGGCCCGAGAGCCAGTCGCCGAGATACAGCTGTGCCTGATTGGCTGGTTGCGCCGGCAGCACCGGCACTTGTCCCGGGCCAATGTCGGCATAGAACGAAAACAAAGGCGCCTTGGCTCCGGCGCGGCTGTTTGGACGCTCGTTCACCGGCTTCTGGAGGTAGCCGAACCAGGATACGAAGTCACGCAGCACACGTTGCACTTCCAGTACCTGGCGCTCGACCAGTTGATCGCGTCGCGCGCCACTTTGTGCGCGCTTGAGGACGGCGCGGCTCAGTTGCCCCGGCAAGTCCTGGCGATAGCCGGCGGTTATCAGTTCATCGACCACCGCTTCCAGCAAGGCCTTTTCAAGCCCCAGCAGGTTGAGCAGGCTTTGCCGGGTGGTCAGTTCACGCAGGTGCGCGATCCAGGCCTTGAATGCCGCTTTGGCAAAGCGGTGCTCGTTGCTTTGCAGCTCGGGCGCCGGGGTGCCGGTTTTGCTGCTGATCGGCGCATCGTGGCTCAGGTCGTCACTGAAATCGAAATCGAAACCGGCGTCGTTGCCATATAGGCTCTGGCTCGGTGTCGGGGCAGCCGGTTCGTCGTTCACGACGGACTCGTCATCGGTTTCGTACACACCGCTGAGATACAGGTCGCGGACCTCTTCGCTCGGTATGTCGAGTTGATCGATCAACTCACCGAGCACCGCCGGACGACGGCCAAGGCCCGTCAGAATCATCTGCGACTTGGCTTTCTTGGCGGCTGCGGCGCCGTCGCCGTCGGCGTGGTACCAGGTGCTCAGGCCGTGGGTGGTCAGGCCTTCGAGGCATTCGCTCAATTGCTCGCGGATGCGCTGCAATTTGAATTCGATATTGGCCACGCCTTTGAAACTGCCGCTGAAGTGGCTGATGCCACCGTCATCGTTGCGCAGCATTTCTGCCCAGGCGTTGGCCGGGTTCTTGATGTGTTTGCACACCAGAGCGTTGCTGGCGAAGCTGGTGCCCAGCGCGCTGACACGTTCCTGATAGATGGCATTGAGGCCGGTTTCTGCGCCGGTCGCGTCTTGTCCGATGAACGCCGCGTCCATACGCGGTTTGCGCACCAGGTAGGTGTTCTGGAACGGTGTGCCGGCCCAGTCGTTCATCCAGCTCAGGCTGCCGAAGCGCTCCAGCATGGTCAGCTTGACCATACCGTTCCAGCTCTCGTCGTACTGATCGGGTGTCAGGCTGAGAGAGTTGGTAATGCGCAGGTCTAGCATGGTCAACGCCCAGATCAGACCGGTGTCGCGTTTGCTGCGCGCGGCTGAGTCGGCGCCCTGGGTCTTTTCGATCCAGCGGGTCAGCACCGGGCCCACGTCGTTGACGTCACTTTGCTTGGTCGTGCCTGTGCAGACCACCAGCGCGTTCATTTCCTGGTTGTCGGTGTAGCGTTCGAACAGATAGGCAACCTTGCCGCGCAGGATCAGCTGGGAAACCGAGTTGTCCTTGGCGGTGGATTGCGGGTCGTAGGAATCGGCGATCTCGTGCAGTTTCTGGCGTCCGCGATAACCGGGGAAGTCCAGCAAGTCGACCTGATTGACGATGTCATCCACCGGCGCTTCGATCAGGCGAAAGGTCATTTCGGCGGTCAGTGCCGCTAGTTGCGCGACGGGAATCGGCTGACTGTTTTGCAGGCGATCGCCCACCAGCGGTCGAACGTCGATCGGTAAATCCAGCGGGCTGCCGAAACGTTCGAGGATATCGACGTTCATGATGCTGTCGCGCTGGCTGTAGGTGTCGTTGTCGAAGCTCACCAGGGCCTTCAGCGGTGCGAACACCGTCTCGGGCAGGCCCAGCTTGTGCAACGCGCCGGCCAGTTGCTGGTACACGCGGGTCAACTCGCTTTGCTCACCCCAGAGGATGGAAAACAGCTCGGCCCGTTCCTGGTAATTCAGGCGTGGTACCAGTTGCAGCGCTTTGGGCCAGTACAGGGGCTCAAGTTTCTTTACCGAGTTGCGGAAATTGTCGCGCAGGTAATCCCACAGCGACACCAGATCGTCGGAATTGACCCCTGTTTGCAGCGGCCCGGTTTCGCGGCCTTCGAACGGTTTGAGCACGCGCTGGATGCGCTCTTCGTCGATCTCGTAGGAAATCCGTTCAAGGTCGAAATCCTTGAACCAGGCGTTGGCGAGAATCTTCGCCAGCTCGATTTCCTTGAACAGCGTGAGTTCTACCGGGAATTCCTTGTCCTGGCTTTCCGTCGCTCGACGGCTGAAGCGCGTTACCAGGCCAGTGGCTTCCTTGCCACCACCCACTGGGTTGATGTGCTTGATGAAGTCCAGGCGCTGGTTGCCGAACTCGGTTTCCAGCTTGCCGTTCTGACCGGCGGCGAGGGCCGAAATCAGGTACGACTTGCCGGCCTGGGACAAGCCGAAAAAGCCAATGGTCATCGGCGTGCAGGCCACGCGACCGAGGCTTTGGGCCAGGTTGCGGGCGCGGTGAAGGCGGATGTTCAGGTTGTCGGCTTCGCTGTCCAGGCGCGGCGCATTGCCGCGCGTCTGGCCAATCCAGTCCAGCGCCTGACCGGCGCCTTCATAAACAGCGGCCCAACTGGCAGAGAGCTGAATTTGATCGGGGGTCAGATCGTTCATTTGCGTTTCACACTTCCACTGTCGAGCCAGTACTTGGTCTCGCTCAGGCCGGCGTCGAGCATGGTGTTGAGTTCCAGTTCGAGGTCGCTGCGCGGGTTGAAGTTGACGTTGTTGCTGTTGGATTCGATGTCGCGAACCGAGAGACGGTCGCTGACCAGATCCTGCTTGCGCGTGTATTTGTCCGCCGGTTTGACCTCGAACCGCACCTTGAGCAGCGGCGCGCTGCCGTTTTCACCGATCGCGCGGGAAAACTTCTCCCGACCAGCCTTGGTGAACCGCAAGGTATACAGCGGCGAGGCGGCCCAGCGGTCGGTGGCCAACTGGCGGAAACCGAGGCGCAGATCGCCGCGCATTTCCAGCTGTGGCGTGTCTGCGGCATCGCCAACGCCGATTTCCGGCAGTTTGATTTTGTAGTCTTCGGACTGGATGTCGCGGTACAGCACGTCCGCATCCTTGATCACGTTGTTCAGGTCGATGACGCCGATGTGCTTGACCGTCGAATACGGCTTGAGTGCCGAAGCACGGAAGTAGAAGTTCGGTACGCTGTGGTTGGCGCACAACAGGCAGAGCATGGCGCCGACCGAGGCGGTGCTTTTCGGGTCGTCGATCCGGCCGTTCTTGTGAAACGGATACCAGCCGCCGGTGCGGTAGTTTTGCAGCGCCAGAATGCGTCCCGGTGGCAGTGGCAACACCTTGCGAATGAACGCCTGGATGCCGGGCAGGCGCGAAGGGCGGCCGGTCAGTAGCAAGACATCGCACGGGTACTGCGCGGCCACCTCACACAGCGCACCAAGGATCTTGGTGATGTTGATCTGGTCGTTGAGGAAGGCGGCGTGGAGCTTTTGCAGGTCGAAGCTGATTGGTGCCGCATACAGGTCGAAACCACTCTGACCGCCGACATCCCGGCGCACGGCAGCATTGACGTAGTCAAGCACGCTCTTGCTGATCGCGTTGTCACCGAGCAATTGGCGGTAGCTTTGCGGGGTGACTTCTTGTGGGACCTGCGGATCGTAATGCTCGTACGCCTTGAGCAGCGCCAGGCCCAGCGGTGCGAACACCTGCAGGTTCAATTGTTGACGCAGGATCATGTCCTGGGCGCTGACCGATTCATCGCCACACAGCCTTGACATCAGCGAGTCCGGGGCTTTCACGCCAGCGTTCTGCAAGGCCTTCTCGAAACTTGGCAGGATGAAGTCCTGAATCACGTCCAGCAAGATGTCGTCGCCGGCCACTTTGAAGCCATCGCGAAAACGCTGCTCGGGCACGATGTGCACGTTGCTGCCGCTGCCGGTATTTCCCGCACGGTCGAGGCGATAGTCGGTGATCACCAGGTCGGTGGTGCCGCCGCCGATGTCGATGGTCGCAAGGGTTATGCGTTGGCGGTCGGTCTTGTCCGGCCGGGCGATGGTGTCAAAAAACTCTTCCGGGTGACCGGCGAAGTTCTCGTTGACCTCGGTGTACAGGTACACCAACTGGCCGCAGGACGCTTCGTCCCATTCCACGCGGATACTCGGGATCGGCGTGCGAGGGCTGACGGCCTGATCCTGATGTGGATCTTCCTCGCCGGCATGCCAGCCGAGGCTTTTCCACACCAGGCCGATGGCTTGCAGCATGCGTTCGTTGAGGATGCTGCGCTCGGCCTGCGGCATGCCCGGCGGCACGGTCAGGGTAATGCTGTTGAGTTGGCGCGGCACGCGGGTGTGCCCCTGGCGCGAGCGCTGGGCCGGGCTGTTGATTTGCGACAGCGCCTGGGCCAGCACTTCGGCGAGCATGAAGGTCATCAGCGAGCTGCGTGAGTAACGCGGCATGAACACCGGCAGGCGATCGTCCTCTTCGAGGCTGTAAAGCGCCTCGCCGGTTTCGTTGATCAGATGCGAGAACGGCGCGGCGGTGGCGTACGGCTCGTTGTCGGTCTTGATGTACGAGCAGTTGAAACGCCAGCCGTGGCCATAGGCGTTTTCGTCCCACAGATAGCGTTTCGGGCTGGACAGGCCGGTGGAGCCTTCGGTACCGCGACGACGGCTGGCCAGACGGCTGGCCTCATTGCCGACACGGGCAATCGTTGCCCATTGGAACGCGTCGTGACGGCCGCTCTTGACCGAGCAGTGGTCCTTGCCGAAGTACGCCTGGGCGAATTCCACGCGGCTTTCGAACGGCAGGTTGTAGGTGTGTTCGGGGGTGATCAAGTCGCGCAGTTCCAGCACGTAGTTCTGCTTCAGCCCGGAGCCGGCCTGGCCGTGGTTTTCGATCAGGATGCCGCAGGTGCGCGAGTTGCCGACATCCAGCACCAGGTCCACCGGAATCGGTTTGACCAGGCCATTACTGTCGTTGGCGACCACTTTCAGCTCGGGGATTTCAACTTTCGCCCGGGCCGTCGACTGCTGGGCGGCTGACGGCGTGCTCAACAGGCTGAGCAAGTTGAGGTAGTGCGCCAGGTGATAGCTGGCGCGAATATCGGTGTCCAACTCTGCGCGCGAACGGTGGGCATTGCCCTCGTTGAACACTTCCAGCAACCATTCGTTGACCCACGGCTGCGCCAGGAACCAGCGGATTTCGCTGGCCTTTGTCGCCAGTTTGAAAGACACACCGGAGCTGATGTCTTCTTCGTTTGGCGCCAGATAAGCAGTGCCGTCACGCTTGGGCATCACGCGGCTGTCGAAGGCCATTGTCAGACGGTGGGTGTTGCCGTCGATGTCGGGTGTCGCCAGTTTCACCAGACGCATGCGCGACCAGTTGGTCGGACCTTCATCGAAGCGATGAGGCGGCATGAAGCGGAAAAACGGGGTCGGCAGCCAGATACCGTCGAGCAATTCGAGGCTGCTTTTCATGTCGATGCTGAACGCAGGTTTGGCTTTTTCAACCTTTTCCGGTTCGGGCTCGTAGAAAAAGAAGTCTTTCTCTTCGTTGTACGCCAGGCGGCAGATCAGCCCGCTGATCATCGGTGCGAATTCGCCCGCCGGTTCCTTGCGGGGATCCAGGCGCAGTGCGAAATCCATGAACTGGATGCCGGTGTCGCAGACCAGCGTGACGGTGTCTTCGAATTGAGTGACTTCAGGCAACATGTCGGGTTATTCCGTTTTTTCGGCCGCTTGCCGCATGGACATGGGGAATTGTTCTTTTCCGTAACCGCCAGTGCAGTCCGCGACCGTGGTCGCCCCTGGGCGGCAGTTGACCTTGGGCATGTCGTAAGTGCTGCCATCTCCGCACACGGCCTGGCCTTGGCTGTCGATGGCCAGGCTGCCACCCTTCATGGTAGCGCTTACCGGTCCGCTGCATTTGGAACCGTCGGCCTGGTGTACGGTGACTTTGCCCTGACCGTCCTTGAGCTGGTATTCCAGACGCAGAGGTTTGCCGGTCCGGCGGTCTTGTATCCCGGCGCCTGCGTTGTACTGACCGTCGAGGAACTTGGCGGCACCGTCGGCGGCGTCTGGCGGGATGCTCAGGGGAGGGCCGGCTTTTGTGGCTGCGGATTTTTCGGCCTCGGGCGATGTGACATCCGGCGGCGCGGTTTTGTTTTCGGGTGGCGCGGTTCTGTTTTCGGCTGCCGGGTCTTTGGCTGGGTCTTTGCTCAAGTCGGCGGGTGCTGCGTCAGCCTCGTTACCCTCGACGGCCGGCGATTCCACGCCTTGGGCTCCGGTCACAGCGGTGCCCGTTCCAGTGGTGGAGCCTATAACGGAGCCTGTCACCGGAATGCCATTGAGCGTCGTGACATTGCCAGTCAGTGGCGGCTCTTCCAGCTGTTTCTCCACCGGCACGACGCCCTTGGGCAGCAGGTCTACCGCCACCAACGGAATCGGGACGCAACCGCGCAGGCCGAGCAACAGCCACAAAAGCAGCAGCAGGAGCGGCAGCAACAACAGCCACCACCAGCGCCGCCACCACGGACGGGCCACCACCGGCACGACGAGTGGAACAGCAGGCGCTTCGACTACGGGTGGCAGCGGCGGAACCTGATAGAGGCAGTGCAGGGGATCGCGATTGAGGTCGGTACCGGCGTGCTCGAACCCCCAAAAGGTCAGCACCGGTTTGCCTTGCACCAGGTAGACGAAGTTTTCGTCGGGGATATGAATGACGCGCTTGAGCAACTTGCCGAACACGGCTTTATCGCCTTGCTGCTGTTCGCCGGAATCAGTGCCCAGGAAACGCTGGCTCAATTCCTCGAGTGCGATCTTCAGGGCTTCAAGTTGGCGGCGGGCAGGGGCGCGTTCTTCTTCGGTCGCACTGCTCCACGGAATCACATCGCCGTCGAGGGCGCTGTACCAATCGATCTGATTGCCGAGTTCATCGCTTTGAGGGATGGCCAGATGATCGACCAAATCGGGGTTCTTGCGGCGAATGGCTTCGCGCAATTGCAGGGCTGCCCGGTAGACCGGTTGACCTGTTTCGCCGAGGGCAGTGAATGACCCGCTCTTACCGCTGCGTAATAGTGCCCCGCGCATTCAAACTCCATACGATCCGTTGCGCAAAAATGACAGACAAAACTGTCTGTACCTGCTCCTGCAGTTAGCGGGCGATCTTAATATCATCATGACATCGCCATCAATCTGCCGGAGGTTCAAACCTTATGAGACTAACGTAAGCACGCGGAGGTTGCATAAGGTCAATTTTAATTGGCTTGGGAAGGCTTGGGTGTAAGCTTTTTTAAGCTGATGAATCGTTTCATCAGCGCTATAAAAAATGCAAACTCCAAGAACGGCTTTCCCCATGATCTCGCTCAAACTCCTCGTCGCTCTTGGCGCGCTGTCCGCCTCCCACGCCATGGCCTGGGATTACGTCCTTCTCGCCACCGACAAAGCCGCCCGGAATTGGCAGATCACCAGCCAGCAACTCGGCATAAAAACCGACAAACCCTTCAGCGTTACCCTGCGCACCTTGCACGGCGGTCGGCAGGAGGGCGTCAGCATCGTCGACATCGATAACGGCACGATGAAACTTTCGGTAGTGCCGA